>JAUPVD010000131.1 GCA_030917225.1 Pseudomonadota bacterium | reverse complement strand
CATCGGGTTCGCACGCAACACCTTGGCGACAAGATCGGCGGGCGGCAGGTAGGGCGTCTGTTCGGCGGCCAATACGTGGCTGCCCAACGAACCCAGCAGGGCGACGGCGCACAGTGTTCTTGTCGGATTTTTCATAAACGCCCCAGCTCGATGACCGGCATCAGCCAATAGAACACGTTGGCCTGCGGCAGATTGCTATTGATCAAGGCCAGTGCCGCGCGCATGACGGCTTCTTCGCCAACGGTCTGGATCTGCACGCGCGGTGTGTGGCCGCGGACCAGTTCTGCTGCTTCGACCAGGCGCACGACGGAGCCATGGCCATCAACATGCGCCGCAGTGAAGCCGCGCACGATGTCGGGGCGGCTCAACAACAGGTCCTCGACATGCTGGGAAACGTCTACCGGCATGGTGAGTGAAAGCAGGACATCAGCCATGGTTTTCCTCGGAAAAATGAACGGCACGTTCGACGCCGTAACGGCGGAACAGGATGGGCAGCAGGACTAGCGTCAATGCGGTTGAAGTGAGGAGCCCGCCGATGACGACGATGGCCAGCGGGCGCTGTACTTCCGAGCCGGGTCCGGAGGCGAAGAGCATCGGCACCAGGCCTAGCGCGGCGATGCTGGCCGTCATCATCACCGGTCGCAGGCGACGGCGGGCGCCTTCGATGACCGCTTCGCCGACGGCCATGCCGCGTGCGAGCAACTGGTTGAAGTAGGTGACCATGACCACCCCGTTCAGGACCGCGATGCCGAGCAGCGCAATGAAGCCGACCGAAGCCGGCACAGAGAGATATTCGCCGGAGATGAGCAGGCCGAAGATACCGCCGATCATGGCGAAGGGAATATTCGACAGAACCAGCAGCGCCTGCCGCACCGAGCCGAAGGTCGAGAACAGCAGGAAGAAGATCAGCAGCAGCGCAATCGGCACGACCACCATCAGCCGGGCTGCCGCCCGCTGCTGGTTCTCGAACTGGCCGCCCCAGGCCAGCTGGTAGCCCTGTGGCAGCTTCACGTCGCGGGCGACGACAGCCTTCGCATCCTCGACGAAACCGACGAGATCGCGGTCGCGCACGTTCGACTGCACGACCACGTAGCGTTGCGCGTTCTCGCGGTCGACCTTGACCGGGCCGTCGATGCGCTGGATCTTCGCTACGTTGGCCAACGGCACGCTGCCGCCATTGGGCAGGCCAAGGCGCAGCGCTTCGAAGTCGGCAGGCGAGGCGCGCAGGCTGTCCGGCCCGCGCAGGACGACCGGAACACGCCTGCCCTGCTCGATCACGGTGCCGACGTTGCGGCCTTCGAGCAGCGACTTCAGGTCGTTCTGAATGTCGTCGACATTCAGGCCGAGCCGGCCGGCCGCCAGTCGATCAACCGCAACCTTCAGATACTGAACGCCGTCATTGCGCAGGGTGTAGGTGTCCTGTGCGCCCGCCACTTTCTTTACCGCAGCTTCAATTTCACTGGCCAGCCGGTTGAGCGTGGCGAGGTCCGGGCCGAACACCTTGATCGCCAGGTCGCCGCGCACGCCGGTGAGCATTTCGGAAACGCGCATGTCGATCGGCTGCGTGAAGGAAATGCCGATGCCCGGGAAGTCGACCATGACCGCCCGCAACTGGTCGGCCAGCCAGGCCGGGTCGGGAACGCGCCAGGTATCGCGCGGCTGCAGCACCATGAAAGTGTCGGTCTGGTTCAGGCCCATCGGGTCGAGGCCGAGTTCGTCGGAACCGGCGCGGGCGACGATGGCCTTGATCTCCGGCACCTTTTCCAGAATCGCCTGCTGCACGCGGCTGTCGATGGCGAGCGTCTGCTCCAGCCCGATCGAGGGCAACTTTTCCAGCTGCATGATGATGTCGCCTTCATCCATGGTCGGCATGAAACTCTTGCCAAGCAGGAAGAAGGCGCCGGTCGCGCTGAGCAGGGCCAGCAGCGCACCGATGATGAAGCGCCGGCTGTTGGTCAGTGCCGATGCCAGAATACGGTCGTAGGCGGCTGACAGCTTGCGCACCAGCCACGGTTCATGATGGACGCCGCGCTGGATCATGTAGGAAGCGAGCACCGGCACCACGGTCAGCGCCAGCAGCAGGGAGGTGGAGAGTGCGAAGACGATGGTCAGCGCCACCGGGCCGAACATCTTTCCTTCCAGCCCCTGCAGGGTCAGCAGCGGCAGGAAGACGATGACGATGATGACGATGCCGGAAGCCACCGGGGCGGCGACTTCGCGTGCGGCGCGGTAGATCAGGTGCAGCGTCGGCAGGTTTTCCGGCGCATCGGCGAGCTGGCTCTCGACGTTCTCAACCACCACCACCGCCGCATCGACCAGCATGCCGATGGCGATGGCCAGGCCGCCGAGACTCATCAGGTTGGCCGAGAGTCCGAATATCCGCATCAGGATGAAGGTGGCGAGCGCCGAGAGCGGCAGCATCAGCGCTACCACCAGCGCGCTGCGCAGGTTGCCGAGGAAGGCGAGCAGCAGCAGGACGACGAGCACGATGGCTTCCAGCAGCGCCTTGGAAACGGTGCCGACGGCGCGGCTGACCAGATTGCTGCGGTCGTAGAAGGCTTCGATGGTGGTGCCTTCCGGGAGCGTCGGCGCAATTTCTGCCAGCTTCGCCTTGACGCCGGCCACCACACTTTGTGCGTTGGCGCCGCGCAGTCCGAGCACCAGGCCCTCGACTGCTTCGCCCTGCCCATTCTTGGTCACGGCGCCGTAGCGGGTCAGCGCACCGAGACGGACTTCGGCGATGTCGCCGACGCGCACTACATTGCCATCCTTTGCCTGAACGACAATGGCGCGTACGTCGTCGAGATTGCGGATCGCACCTTCGGCCCGCACCAGCAGCGATTCCTCGCCATCGGCCAGGCGGCCGGCGCCAT
>JAUPVD010000130.1 GCA_030917225.1 Pseudomonadota bacterium | reverse complement strand
TTCCTGCGGCCGGTGACGATCGGCGACACCATCACCATCACCGTCACGGTGAAGCAGAAGTTCGACCACAACCACCACGTGCTTTTCGACTGCAGCTGCACCAACCAGGAAGGCGTGCCGGTCATTCAGGGTACCGTCGAGGCGCTGGCGCCGCTGGAAAAGATCAAGCGCAAGAAGGTGACCCTGCCGGAGATCCTGATCTCCGACAAGTACGGTCGCTACCAGCAACTGCTGGCCAAAGTGCACGGGCTGCCGCCGATCGACATGGCAGTTGTCCACCCCTGCGACTACGAGTCGCTGAAAGGGCCGCTGCTGGCCGCCGAAGCTGGTCTGATCGAACCGATCCTGATCGGTCCGGAAGCAAAAATTCGCGCTTTGGCTGAAGAGCACGGGTTCAACCTCGCCCGCTACCGCATCGTCAACGTCAAGCACAGCCACGAAGCAGCGGCCATGGCCGTCACGCTGGTGCGCAACGGCGACGCCGACGCACTGATGAAGGGCAGCCTGCATACCGACGAACTGATGAGCGAGATCGTTTCGCGCGCCGGCGGCCTGCGTACCGAACGCCGCCTGTCGCATGTGTTCGTGATGGACGTGCCGACCTACCCGAAGCCGCTGCTGATCACCGACGCGGCGATCAACATCGCACCGACGCTGGAAGAGAAGGTGAGCATCGTCCAGAACGCCATCGACCTGGCGCACATCCTCGGCTACGCAGAGCCGAAGGTGGCCATCCTCTCCGCCGTCGAAACGGTCAATCCGAAAATCCAGTCGACGCTGGACGCCGCCGCGCTGTGCAAGATGGCTGATCGCGGCCAGATCAAGGGCGGCGTGCTTGATGGCCCGCTGGCCTTCGATAACGCCGTCTCCATCGTTGCCGCCAAGACCAAGGGCATCAAGTCGGCGGTGGCTGGCCATGCCGAGATCCTGATGGTTCCCGACCTCGAATCCGGCAACATGATCGCCAAACAGCTGGAATATCTGGCCAACGCGCTGACCGCCGGCGTCGTGCTCGGTGCGCGCGTACCGATCGTGCTGACCAGCCGTGCCGATACTGCCGAAACCCGCGTCGCCTCCTGCGCCATCGCCGCGCTGATCGCCCACGCCAAACGTAAGGTTGAAGAGTAAAAATGAGCAAAGCCATCCTGACCATCAACGCCGGTTCGTCGTCTATCAAGTTCGCCGCTTACGCACTGGATGACAATGTCGCCCGTCACCCCTTCCTGAGCGGGCAGATCGACGGCATCGGCGCCGCCGCCAAGCTGGTGGCCAAGAATGCTGACGGCGAGCGCATTGCCGACGACGCCCTGCCGCAAGGCATCAAGCACGCCGAGGCCTTCAACGCCCTGCTCGCGTGGCTGGCAGCGCATCAGCAGAATTCGCGCAAGCTGGTTGCCGTTGGCCACCGCGTGGTGCATGGCGGCGAACTCTATTCGCAGCCGGTCGTCGTCGATGCCGATGCAGTCAAGGTGCTGGTTCAGTTTGTCGTGCTGGCGCCGCTGCTCCAGCCGCACAACCTCAACGGCATCAAGGTGCTGGCCGAGCGCCTGCCGGGCTTGCCGCAGATCGCCTGCTTCGACACCGCCTTCCACCGCACGCAGCCGAAGCTGGCCCAGCTCTTCGCCCTGCCGCGCGCGCTCACCGCAGAAGGCGTCAAGCGCTACGGCTTCCACGGCCTTTCCTACGAATACATCGCCCGCGTGCTGCCGGAACACACGTCGCGTGCCGAAGGCCGTGTGCTGGTTGCGCACCTCGGCAACGGCGCCAGCATGTGCGCCATGGTCGGCCGCAAGAGCCAGACCTCGTCGATGGGCTTCACCGCCATCGACGGCCTGATGATGGGCACGCGCACCGGCGCCCTCGACCCCGGCGTCATCCTCTATCTGCTGCAGGCCAAGGGCATGGATGCCAAGGCGCTGGAGAAGCTGCTCTACAAGGAATCGGGCCTGCTCGGCGTCTCCGGCATCAGCCAGGACATGCGTACGCTGCTGGCCAGCGACAAGGCGGAAGCGGCCGAAGCAGTCGACCTCTTCTGCTACCGCATCGTGCGCGAGATCGGCGCCCTGGCTGCCTGCATCGGCGGGCTGGATGCACTGGTGTTCACCGGCGGCATCGGCGAACACGCTGCCGAAGTGCGCCGTCGCGTCTGCGCCCAGCTGCAATGGCTGGGTGTGGATCTCGACGAAGCCGCCAACGAGCACAAGGCCACCCGCATCAGCAAGGCCGGCAGCCAGACCGAAGTGCTGGTCATCCCCACCGACGAGGAATGGATGATCGCGCAGCACACGCAGAACCTGCTCTAAACTCCGCCGTACGCTACCGCACGGGGTGCATTCGCACCCTGGTGCAGTGCACCATCCCTGCCGCTGACAATTACTGAAAATCGCGCGCCAAGTGCCTGTTTACAGGCCTCCTCGCGCTTCGTGCACCTGCCTCCAGAAAAACTACATATAGTGAAGTTCTTGCCTTCACCTACTAGATATAGTAGCTTTGAGGCTATCCGCTCCGCTTCAAACAACAAGTTATTACCTTCTGCATAGCCCTCAAAATCCAATAATTCGAACAGGATGAGACCATGAGTACCGTTGCCAAACAGCTGTCCCTATCAAACGTTCCTGACGCACCGGAAGTCGGTCCGCTGCCCGAGCAGGAAATCTCCATTGAAGTGCTGGTCGAGAAGTATGCCAAGGGCAGCGAAACGAGCGTCCATGACGTTCGTCGTCGCGTTGCGCTGGCACTGGCCGCCAACGAGGAAGAGAAGAACCGCCCGCACTGGGAAGCCAAGTTCCTGTGGGCGCAGGAAAACGGCTTTGTGCCGGCCGGCCGCATCAACTCCGCCGCCGGCACCGACCTTGCCGCCACGCTGATCAACTGCTTTGTGCAACCGGTGGGCGACTCGATCGTCGAGACCGTCGATGGCAAGCCCGGCATCTACACCGCGCTGGCGCAGGCTGCCGAAACCATGCGTCGCGGTGGCGGCGTCGGCTACGACTTCTCGTCGATCCGCCCGGTCGGCGCACTGGTCAAGGGCACGCACTCGCGCGCCTCCGGCCCGGTCTCCTACATGCGCGTGTTCGACCGCTCGTGCGAAACCGTCGAATCCGCCGGTGCCCGCCGTGGCGCGCAGATGGGCGTGCTGCGCTGCGACCACCCGGATATCGAAGATTTCATCCACGCCAAGGACCACGGCGACCTGACCAACTTCAACATCTCGATCGGCGTGACCGACGCCTTCATGCTAGCCGTTGAGGCTGATGGCGAAGTCGAACTGACGCACCGCGCCGAGCCGAACGTGGACATGAAAAATCAGGATAGTTGCGCGCAGGATTCATGGAAAACATTTGCGCGCGGTGAGGCCGTACAGGCGCCCAGTCTGGTGCATCGTATGGC
>JAUPVD010000129.1 GCA_030917225.1 Pseudomonadota bacterium | reverse complement strand
CCGAGCGAACGAAGTACTCATCAAGGCGCGGTTGCTCGCGGCGCAGAGCTTGCAGGGCGGGGCAGGGCAGCAGATAGAGCAGTGTGTCCTCGACGGCAACGGCGCCCCCGGCGGGTGGTGTGCCAAGACAGAGTGCATCGAAAACGTCGCCCTCACCGAGCATGTCGACAAGCCTACCGTCGGCGTTGCGCTGTTCGATCGCCCCCTTGCGCACAACGTAGAGCGCAGCACCTTCGCCGGCGGGTGGAAAGGCACTGCCACGGCGCTGGTAGCGCACAGCCATCTGCTTCGGCAACGCATCGAGTGCTGCCGGATCGAGCAGTGAAAAGGGCGGGTAATCGGCCAGAAAATCACGAATCTCGATCAGCTCGACGTTCATTCGATCATCCTCCGGGTAGCTGCCGGCGCAGGGCGAGGCTATGTTCGCGCGACACCGAAAGCTCTATCAGTTTTGGCCCACCGGCCGCCAAGGCGTCGACGCCTGCCGAAATAGCATCTGCCGGGTCGATGCAGTGCAGGTACGGAATATCAAATGTAGCAGCAGCGTGGGCGAGATCGACCGCCTGCGGGGTCAGCCAGGCAGCTTCGTATTCGGGCAACCGGGCGGGTGGCAGGAAATCGAAGATGCCACCACCACCATTGTTGATCACCAGCACCACCAGCGGCCGCTGGCGCATCAGTAGCAGACTGCCGATATCGTGTTGCGCAGTAAGATCGCCGATGACGGCAATCGTTGGTCCGCTGGTTGCCAGGCCCGCGGCCGTGGCGATATTTCCATCGATGCCACTGGCGCCGCGATTGGTGTGGAAGCAGATGGGCTGCGATCCGCTGCCGGAATAGGCAGCCAGGTCGCGGATCGGCATCGAGTTGCCGCAGAAGAACCGTGTGCCCGCAGGCAGCGCCTCGCAGAGCCCCGCAAACAGGCTGGCTTCCGGTGGCGGCGGGGCCTCGGCCAGCCACTGCCGTGTCCGCGCTTCTTCCGCAGTGAAACGACTCAGCCAGTGAGCATCCGCCTCGATCAGAGCTTCGCGCAGCAGGGCGCGACAGGCCAGTGTCGGGTCTGCGCGCAGCAGTTGCCGCGTGCGGTGTTCCGGGTCCGGCCAGCGGCCGTGTGATTCGACCAGATAAAGCGCCGCGCTGGAGGCCAGATAGTGTTGCAGTGTTCGGGTCACCGGGCAGGCGCCAAAGCGCAGCACCCATTCCGGCTTCAGTGCCTCCTGCGTGAGGGGGCTGCTTGTGTCGCGCAACCACAACTCGTGGTGGCAGAAAACATGGCTTCGCTCATGCGGGCCGAAGCGCAGGCCGGAGAGCGGCTCGGCAAGGATGGGGCTGCCCAGTGCCTGCGCCAGCGCGCCGACGGCCACGGCAAAGTCGGGGTCGGAGTTGGGGTCAGAGATGCCTCCGCCACAGACGATCACGCCCCGCTTGCCGGAGAGGTGGCGCGCGAGCGTGGCAATTCCCTGCCCGGCCGGCAACAGCACCGGCTGGCCGGTTTCAATGGCGGGCAGCTTCGGGAAACTGACGACCGGATCGGCCGGCAGCAGCGGTTCGCGGAAAGCCAGATTCAGGTGCACCGGGCCGGGCAGCGGCCAGCTACTTTCAGCTACGGCACGCGCCGCCAGCTGGTGCAACCAGTGCGGATCGAAACCCGCAAACGGTGCTCCCGGCGCGTGGAAGGCGCGCACCTGACCGGCAAACAATCCGGCTTGATTGATGGTCTGATTGGCGCCCCAGCCCTGCAGTTCCGGCGGCCGGTCGGCCGACAGAAGCAGCAGTGGCACGGCACTCTGGTTGGCCTCCACCACGGCCGGCAGCCAGTTGGCTGCTGCGGTTCCGGAGGTGCACAGCAGCGCAACAGGTTGGCGGGTGGCCCTGGCGCGACCCAGTGCAAACCAGGCCGCACTGCGTTCATCGAGGATCACCTCGCAGCGCAGTTGCGGGTGGCGCAGGCAGGCCAGGGTCAGCGGTGTCGAGCGCGAACCGGGCGAGACGACCACCTCGCGAATGCCGGCGGCAACGAGTCCGGAAACGAGTGCGGCAGACCAGTCGAGGTTGAGTTGTCCGGGTTGGGTCATGGGCCGATGATCATCCGTTCTTCGCCAGCGGTGCGGCAGTTTCGCTGAACGCCGGGGTTGCATTCAGCGCGCCGAGCATGGTTGCCAGCTTCGCTTCGGTTTCGCCAAATTCATGCGCCGGCTGCGAGCCGGCGACAATGCCGGCGCCGGCCGAAAGCGTCAGGCTGCCCGCTGTCATCAGCCCGCAGCGCAGGGCGACGGAGACTTCGCCATCGCCGTGGCGGTTGATCCAGCCGATACCGCCGCCGTACCAGCCGGGACGCTGTTCGCCGTGGCGGCGCAGCCATTCGCAGGCGGCTGCAGTAGGCCAGCCGCCGACTGCCGGGGTCGGGTGCAGGCGGGCGATCAGATCGAAGAGGCCGACACCCTTGTGCACTTCGCCGCTCACCGGCGTCCAGAGATGCTGCAGGTGGCGCAATTGCAGAACCTGCGGTTCGGGCGGCAGTTGCAATGACGAGCAGAGAGGGGCCAGCGCCTGACGGATCGCGTCGACCACCAGTTGCTGTTCATGCGTGTTCTTGTCGATGGCCAGCGGTTGATCGGCCCATGCCGTGCCGGCGAGCGCATCGGCGCGTACCGCACCAGCCGAAAGTCCGACCAGCCGCTCCGGCGTGGCGCCGAGAAACACACCCTGCGCATTTCCGAAGGCAAAGGTGGTCGACTCTGGGTGTTGCCGGAGCAGGCGGCGCAACAAGGAGAAGGGCGAATACGCCTG
>JAUPVD010000128.1 GCA_030917225.1 Pseudomonadota bacterium | reverse complement strand
GGTTCACGGTGTTTTCAGTTGGTTCAGCACTGGCCATTGGCGCAGTAAGGAAAACAGAGTAGATCAATAGAAGGCCGGTTGAATACCGCATAGCGTTCCTTTGGAGAGTTGAGATGCCCAACAGTTAATCAGACGCAAACACGAATAGGTTATTGGTTTTCAATCAAACGGTCCCGAGGCTAAGGTCTGCTTATGGGAATTTCCTCGACCGGCCGGTTGTGGCCGATTGCACTCATTCAGCAGATGTACTGAAAGCGGTCGTTTGTATTTTGAATAAACAATCTGGCCACCCGCAGGCGGCACTCGTTAGCCCCAATTGCCTTCAGCGCTTCGACTTCGCCGGCTTGACCGATAGCGCAACAGCTTCGGTGTATTCCATCTCGACCTGATCGCCGATCTTCACGGCGGCCAGCGCCTTGGCGTCCTTGACCAGGACATCGACGACATGCCCCTTCGGCCCCTTCACGGTGGCAAAGCCTTTCTTGTCGTCGATGGCGATGATGTCGGCAACGATCACCATCCTGCGCATGCCACTGGCGGCGGGTTTGCCGCCGGGCTTGGCGACGCTGCCATTTTCGCTTTCGGTCATGCTGCGCAGCCCCGGACCCTTCTTGAGCGAAATGGCCAGGGCTCGGCCGTATTCGGCGATAACGAAGTCGCCGACCTTCACCTGGGCGAAGTTCTTGACGTTGGGGCCGGCCACCACCGTGAGGGTGTTGCCGTCGTCGCGCTTGAGGGTGACGGCGCGCGTGGCCACATCGACGGCAACAACCTCGGCCACCGAGCGAATGACTTCCGCCCCGGCGGCAATGGCCTTGCGCGAACGCGGAGCCGGCTTTTCCTTGCCATCGCCCTGTTCGGCGGCCACGTTGCCACCAGCAACAAGGCCGATGGCAACGAGGAGGCAGGTCAGGATCTTGCTCATCTGAAAACGCTCCCTGGCCGCCTGGATCAGAAGTGGATGCCGCGCATGATCTGCGAGAACGCGATCTGGTCGGCGCTCGGCATTTCCGGCATGCCGCCTTCCGTCTTGTGCTTGGAGGCGTCCGAGTCCGGGAACATGCGGAAGCTGGTGTTCATCACGATCTGGGCGACGCGCGGCAGGGTGGCATGCAGAACCTGGCCGAAGATGCCCAGTCGGGTGGCGATGCGCACCTGCTTGTGCACCACTGCGTCGGCGATGAGATTTGCGGCTTCGTCCGGCGCCAGCGTTGGCACATGGTCGTAGAGCTTGGTCGGGGCGATCATCGGCGTGCGCACCAGCGGCATGTTGATGGTGGTGAAGTCGATACCGCGGTCGGCAAACTCGGAGGCTGCGCAGCGGGTCCAGGCGTCCATGGCCGCCTTGGAGGCAACATAGGCCGAGAAGCGCGGGGCGTTGGTCAGTACGCCGATCGACGAGATGTTGATGACTTGGCCGCGCTTCTTTTCCATCATCTTGGGCAGCACGCCCATGGTCAGGCGCAGCGCCCCGAAGTAGTTGAGCTGCATGGTGCGCTCGAAGTCGTGGAAGCGGTCGAAGCTGTTTTCCACCGCCCGGCGGATCGAGCGGCCGGCATTGTTGATCAGCACATCGACGGCGCCATGGTCGGCGATGATCCGCGCAACCAGATCATCGACCTGGGCGAAATCCGTGATGTCGCCAACATAGGCTTCGAGCTTGTGGCCGCTGGCCTCGAACTCGCGCTGCGTGGCTTCCAGCTGTTCCTTGTCGCGGGCGATGGTGACGACGATGGCGCCGGCTTCGGCCATCTTCCATGCCGTGGCCTTGCCGATGCCGGAGGAGGCGCCGGTGATCAGCACCACCTTGCCGCCAACCTGGCCCTTCAGCGAACGGTCGATCGACAGATCGGGGTCCAGATGGCGTTCCCAGTAATCCCACAGGCGCCAGGCGTAGGTGTCCAGCGGTGGCACGGCGATGTCCGTGCCCTTGAGGACGCGGGTGGTTTCGCGGCAGTCGAAGCGGGTCGGGTAATTGACGAAGGTCAGGATGTCGTCCGGCAGGCCGAGATCCTTCATGATCGCGTGGCGAACGCGGCGTACCGGCGTCAGCGCCATCAGCGCCTTGCGCATGTGGCGGGGGATGAAACCGAACAATGCTGCATTGATGCGGATGCTCATTTGCGGCGCATGTGCTGCGCGGGAAATGGTATTGAGCAGGTCGCCGACGCGCATAGGCGAGGGGTCAACCAGGTGGAAGCACTTGCCATCCTCGTTGCGCATGTGGGCGATGTGATCGACGGCATTGACCACGAAGTCGACCGGCACCACGTTGATGCGTCCGCCCTCGATGCCGATGGCCGGCACCCATGGGGGCAGCAGCTTGCGCAATTTCTGGATGAGCTTGAAGAAATAGTAGGGGCCGTCGATCTTGTCCATCTCGCCGGTGCGCGAGTCGCCGACCACGATGGCCGGGCGGTAGATGCGCCAGGGCAGCTTGCACTCACGGCGGACGATGCCCTCCGAGTCATGCTTGGTGCGGAAATAGGGGTTCTCGAGGTTCTCGGCTTCCTCGAACATGTCTTCGCGGAACAGGCCTTCGAAGAGGCCGGCCGAAGCGATCGAGCTGAACAGGTGGAAGTGCTTGGCGTCGATCGACTCGGCGAACTGGACGGTGCTGCGCGTGCCGTCCACGTTGGCGCGCTGCTGCACTTCAGCGGGGGCCTTCAGGTCGTATACGGCCGCGAGATGGAAAAAGTGGGTGATCTTCTTCGTGATCTTCTTCGCATCGGTCTTGCTGACGCCGAGCAGCGGCTGGGTCAGGTCACCGACGATCGGGATCGCGCGGGCTTCGTCGACACCCCAGTACTCGCGCAGCTTGGCGACGCTGTCGCCTTCCATGGCGCGAACCAGAAAGTAGACAACGCTGCCATCGCGTTCAAGAATTTTCTTGACGAGGCGCTTGCCGATAAAACCGCTGGCTCCGGTGATAAAGTAGTTCATGTCGTCTCCTGAAATGCTCTTTTTGGTTTTTGAAAAACTAGAGTATGCCACCTAGCTCTTTAGTGTGCCTCCTCTAGATTTTCTCACTACACTGGCATCGTCAGGCAAGCAATTGAATGCTTGCAACCCCTAAATTGCCATTTCATCCAGGAGGACATCATGGCCAAGAAACTCAAAGCACTCGCCAATTCGGTAACCGATAGTCAATTTGCCGCCACCGTCAAGGATTCTGCTCAGCAGATCTGGCTGGCTGGCCTCGGCGCATTCGCCAAAGCCCAGGAAGAGGGCAACAAGGTATTCGACGCCCTGGTCAAGGAAGGCGAGAGCATCCAGACCCGTACCCGCAAGGTTGCCGATGACAAGATCGCCGAAGTGGCTGGCAAGGCTGCCGGTACTTGGGATCGCCTTGAGACCGTGTTTGAAGAGCGCGTCGCCCGCGCCCTCGGCAGCCTCGGCGTGCCGACCAAGAAGGATGTTGAAAAGTTGTCCAAGCGTGTTGCCGAGCTGACCGCTGCAGTTGCCGAGCTGACCGATGGTCGCGGTGCTGCCCCGGCAGCCAAGGTCATGCCGTCGGCCACGCGTGCCGCTGCCGCTGTCAAGAAAGCGCCGGTCGTTAAAAAAGCTCCGGTCGTCAAGAAAGCGCCTGTTGTCAAGAAGGCTCCGGTCGCCAAAAAAGCAGCCTGATCGCCTCGCCTGAGGCATGGGGGATAGCATGAGCACACGCCGCGCTGAACGGGTACCTCCTGTGGCGCGGCGTCGCCCTGCGAAGCTGGGTCTGGCGCTCGCCGGCGGTGGTCCGCTCGGTGGCATCTACGAGGTCGGTGCGCTGGCCGCGCTTGAAGAAGCGTTGGACGGCATCGATTTCAACGAGATCGACATTTATGTTGGCGTAAGTTCCGGCGGCTTCATCGCTGCGGCGCTGGCTAACGGCATGTCGCCCGGCAAGCTCTCGCGCATGCTGGTCGAGAACGATACGGAAGAGGTCTTTGATCCCGACGTGTTGTTGCGACCGGCCATTGGCGAGTATTTCCGCCGTGCCATGTCGGTGCCGCCGCTCCTGCTCGATGCACTCAGGCATTATCTGGGCGACCCTTGGCACAGCGGTTTGCTGGAATCTTTCCAGCGCCTGTCGCACGCCATTCCGACCGGTATTTTCGACAATGCGGGAATAGACCGCCTGTTGCGCCGGATGTTTTCGACGCATGGCCGTTCCAATGATTTCCGTGAGTTGAAGCACAGCTTGTATCTGGTCGCCACCGACCTGGATACCGGTGAAGCGGTCGAATTCGGCGCAGAAGGTTTGGACGATGTGCCCATTTCCGCCGCTGTGCAGGCCAGTGCTGCCTTGCCGGGGCTTTTCCCGCCAGTTGAAATTGACGGCCGCTTCTACGTTGATGGCGCGCTGATCAAGACCCTGCATGCGTCGGTGGCCTTGCGCGAGGGTGCCGAACTGGTGTTCTGCATCAACCCCCTGGTACCGTTCGATTCCGATCTTGCCGACCGTCGTGACGGTAAGCACCGGCACAGCGTCAGTCATCTGGTCGAAGGTGGCTTGCCGGTCGTGCTGTCGCAGACCTTCCGCGCCATCATCCATTCCCGCATGCAGGTCGGCATGGATCGTTACCGGCACCTGCACCCCGGTGTCGATGTCGTGCTCTTCGAGCCGACGCGTGACGATGCCGACATGTTCTTCGCCAACGTGTTCAGTTACGGCAGCCGCAAGCGGCTTTGCGAGCACGCCTACCAGCGTACCCGGCAGGATCTCTATCGCCGCCGGCACGAGTTGGCTCCATTGCTGGCGCGCCATGGCATCACGCTGAACGTGGATATTCTGCGTGATCACCGGCGCAGCCTGATTGCCCATGAAACCGAGATTCCGATCGGGACAACGCAGCGGGCGCTGGAAAGTACGCTGGACGATCTTACCCACTGGCTGAAGGCTGGAAAGTCCGGCTAAGTCGGCGCGTGCTATTCTCTTCGCCGGAGACAGAACGGAACCTACCGGCGATGGAAAAAAAACCGAAGCGTCGCACTCGCGAGCGTATTCTCGAGACCAGCCTGCGCCTGTTCAATGAATTCGGCGAACCGAACGTGACCACCACGGTCATCGCCGATGAGATGGGCATCAGCCCGGGCAACCTCTATTACCACTTCCACAGCAAGGACGAGATCGTCAATGCGCTGTTTGCCGATTTCGAGCACGACATCGAAACGCTGCTGGGCGCAGCGGGTCGGCGAACGGCAAATGTGGAAGACATCTGGCTGTTCCTCCATCTGCTTTTCGAGGCGATCTGGCGCCATCGTTTCCTCTATCGCGATCTCTCCGACCTGCTGACGCGCAATCGCCTGCTTGAGGTTCATATCGGGCGCATCCTCGAACACAAGGTGAAGGCCGCCGTGGCTGCCTGCGAAGGCTTGGTGGAGAACAACGAAATGCGTGCGTCGCCGGCCGAGATCCAGGCGCTGGCAAACAATATGGCAGCACTGGCCACCTGCTGGTTGTCTTTCGAGTATGCCCGCAATCCGCGCCATTATCAGGAAGGCGAGGCGCTGAGCCGTGCGGTCTATCAGGTGATGGCCATGCTCGCCCCGTTTCTGGTGGGGGATGCCCGTTTGCTGTTGGAGCGTCTGTCCGCCGAATACCTTAAAAAATAATCAGCAAGCAGAGGAGAACCGATGAAAAAGCAAAGCTGGCGAAAGTTTCCCTTTCCCGAAAAGCAGTACCAGTATTCGGCGGCAACCCTGAAGAAGGCGTGGGATCGGCTGCATCGTGGTGACTGTGAGCCGTATCCGGACAGCGCAGAGCTGCAGGAGGCCTGGCGTGCCTATCATGCCGGCGATTTCGGCAAGGCCGTGGAACTTGGGCTAAAGGAAGGTCTGGCGGGTTACGTCGTTGCCAACAAGGCGGCGATGATCTACGCGAATTATCTGGAAGAGGACGGAGCCAAAAAACTGGCCTTCTTCCAGGAAATAGCGGCTCGTTGCGAAGAGCAGCAGGCAGCCGAACCGGAGAACGCCAATGCCTGGTATATCCACGCCTATGCGCTGGGCCGTTACAGCCAGGGGATTTCCGTGGCCAAGGCGCTGGCCGAGGGCTTGGGCGGAAAGATCAAGGCCAGCCTGACCCGTGCCATCGAGTTGCAGCCCAAGCATGCGGATGCGCACATCGCGCTCGGCACCTGGCATGCGGAAGTGATCGACAAGGTCGGTTCGCTGGTTGGCGGCCTGACCTACGGTGCCAAGAAGGATGCCGGCGCGACCCACTTCGAGAAGGCGCTGAAGCTCAATCCGGATTCGGCGATTGCCCGCGTGGAATGCGCCAACGGGCTGGTCATGATGTTCGGCAAAGCTAGGATGAAGGAGGCGGAAAAGCTCTATGCCGAGGCGGTGACACAGGAACCGGCCGACGCCATGGAGCGGCTGGACGTCGAGATGGCCAAGGATGACTCGGAAGATGAATAAGCGAGTAAGCG
>JAUPVD010000127.1 GCA_030917225.1 Pseudomonadota bacterium | reverse complement strand
TGGTCGACGTATGGAGCACCTGCGCGACCGGCTTCCTCGGCAACGATTTCACGCGCCTGGCGCTTGGTGCTGACGAAAAGGATGTTGCCACGGTTGGACGACAGCTTCTTCACGAAGGCAATGGCTTCGTTGTACTTGGTGAGCGTCGTCTCGAGGTTGACGATGTGGATCTTGTTGCGATGACCGAAGATGTACGGGGCCATCTTCGGGTTCCAGAAACGGGTCTGGTGGCCGAAGTGGACACCGGCTTCCAGCATTTGACGCATGGTTGTAGACATAGCTAACTCCATTAAGGGTTGAACCGCCACCTGCCGCAACTGCCGCCCCTCCGGAGAAAACTCCGCGAAGAGCACCCTTAAAACGGCGGGTGTGTGGATTGGATGCGCCACCATAGGCGACATCGATTTACAGACCGGCAACGAATGCCAAGTCAGTAAAACCCATAAAGTATATCACTTGAACCGGTATTCTTTCAAATCGAAGCGCATTTGGAGCTATCGGAATAATCGGAAAACGATCCGACGTGACAACGGAACCTCACTACGCATTCGTTGCCGAAGGCTCTGCGCTGGTCACCGCCGACCGCTTCCCTGTATCCTTGAGCCTTGAACAAGAACTCCAACTCATCACCCCATCCAGACATGAGCATCAACATCAAAACCCCCGAAGAAATCGAAAAAATGCGGATCGCCGGCAGGCTGGCCTCCGAAGTCCTGGATTACATCGCTCCTTTCGTGAAGGCCGGCATTACGACGGGGGAGCTCGACAAGCTCTGCCACGACTACATGGTCAATGAACAGGGTTGCGTCCCCGCACCACTGAACTACGCACCCTCCGGCTACTCGCCCTACCCCAAGTCGATCTGCACCTCGATCAACCACCAGGTCTGCCATGGCGTTCCGGGCGAAAAGGCCCTGAAGAATGGCGATATCGTCAATCTCGACATCACGGTCATCAAGGATGGCTTTCACGGCGACACCAGCCGCATGTTCATCGTCGGCGACGCCTCGATCCAGGCAAAACGGCTGTGCGAAGTGACGTTCGAGTGCATGTGGATCGGCATCAACCAGATCCGCCCGGGTGGCTACTTGGGCGACATCGGTGCCGCCATCCAGAAATACGCTGAGGGCAAGGGCTATTCGGTGGTCCGCGAGTTCTGCGGCCACGGCATCGGACGCAATTTTCATGAGGATCCGCAAGTGCTGCACTACGGCCGCCCCGCAACCGGCCCCCGCCTGGAAGCCGGCATGATCTTCACCGTTGAGCCGATGATCAACGCCGGCAAGGCGGCCATCCGTGAACTGCCCGACGGCTGGACGATCGTCACCAAGGATCGTAGCCTGTCGGCGCAATGGGAACACACGGTGCTCGTGACCGAGACTGGCTTTGAGGTACTGACCGTATCCGCCGGCAGCCGTAGCCAACCCGCGCTTGCCGCCTGACACCCGATGACTGCCGAATCTTCACGCAAGGCACTTCTCGCCGAGTTCCGCACGCGTCTGCAGGAAGGCCAGCGCCTCCTGCGCGAAGCCTATTTCGCCGATGCCATTGCACCGGCAATGCTCACCGGGCGCTGTGCGCTGATCGACGGCCTGCTGCGCGATCTCTGGCAGAGCCAGGCATTCCCGCAAGACATGGCCCTGGTCGCAGTCGGCGGTTATGGCCGTGGTGAGCTGTACCCAGCCTCCGACGTCGACCTGCTGATCCTCCTGTCGGCCGCGCCGGACGAGCAACTTCAGGCCAAGCTGGAAGCGCTGGTCGGCATGTTCTGGGACATCGGACTGGAAATCGGCCATAGCGTGCGAACGCTGGAAGAATGCCTGAGCGAAGCTGCAGGCGACATCACGATCCAGACGGCACTGATCGAAGCCCGCCAGCTGACCGGTGACGATGCCTTGTTCGAGCGTTTCCAGGACGGGCTGCAGAGCACGCTCAACCCACAGGCATTTTTCAAGGCCAAGCGGATCGAACAGGACGAACGCTACCTGCGTTTTCAGGACACGCCGTTCAGCCTCGAACCCAACCTCAAGGAGAGCCCCGGCGGTTTGCGTGACCTGCAGGTCATCCTGTGGAGCGCCCAGGCCGCCGGATTCGGTCGCAACTGGGCAGATCTGAAGGCCGGGGGCTTCGTCACCGAAGAGGAATTCGAGCACCTCACCCGCTGCGAAGCGAGCCTGCAGCGCCTGCGTATCCGCCTGCACTACCAGCTCAACCGGCGTGAGGATCGGCTGCTTTTCGACTACCAGACTACCCTCGCCGACCAGCTCGGCTTCCAACCGACCGAGGCACGCCGCGCCAGCGAAGTGCTGATGCAGGATTACTATCGCAACGCGAAGTCCGTCACCCAGCTCAACGTGATCCTGCTGCAGAACATCGGCGCAGCCATTTTTCCGCCCCCCGACCTGGCACCGCAGCCGATCAACGAACGTTTCCAGATCGCCCACGAGATGCTCGACGTAGCCCACGAGCAGGTGTTCTTCGATCACCCGTCGGCGATGCTGGAAGCCTTTCTCCTGCTGGAAAAGGATGCCTCTCTCAAAGGCATGACCGCGCGCACACTGCGCGCCCTTTACCGCGGGCGCCAGCTGATCGACGACCGATTCCGCAACGACCCGGCCAATCGCGCCCTCTTCCTGCAGATATTCCAGCAGCCACGAGGCCTGGTGCATGAACTGCGGCGCATGAACCAGTACGGCATCCTCGGCCGTTACCTGCCGAATTTCGGTGCCATCGTCGGCCAGATGCAGCACGATCTTTTCCACGTGTACACCGTGGACCAGCACATCATGATGGTCGTCCGCAACCTGCGGCGCTTCACGATGGAGGAATTCGCCCACGAATATCCGTTCTGCACCCGCCTGATCAGTGAATTCGACCGCCACTGGCTGCTCTATATCGCGGCCCTCTTCCACGACATTGCCAAGGGGCGCGGCGGCGACCACTCGGAACAAGGCACTGGCGATGCCCGCGATTTCTGCGAGCGCCACGGCCTCTCTGCAGAAGACACCGAGTTGATCGTCTGGCTGGTGCGGCGCCATCTGACGATGTCGCACGTAGCGCAGAAACAGGATGTTTCCGACCCCGATGTCGTCAAGGCCTTTGCCGACATCGTCGGCGACGAACGCCACCTGACGGCACTCTATCTGCTGACGGTCGCAGACATCCGGGGCACCAGCCCGAAAGTATGGAACAGCTGGAAAGGGCAACTGCTTCAGGATCTATTCAGCGCCACCCGCAAGATGCTGTTGCAGGGGGGAGAAGCCCCTGCGCCGCATGGCGTGATTCAGGAACGTCAGAGCGAAGCCATGCGGCTCATGCGCTATTTCGCGCTATCCGGCACGGTCCATGAACGGCTCTGGAAGCAGCTCGATACGGTGTATTTCCTGCGCCATTCGGCGGAAGAAATTGCATGGCACACACGCTGCCTGCACTATCGGCCAAACGACGAAAAACCGGTGGTCAAGGCGCGCATGAACCCGCATGCAGAAGGTCTGCAGGTCATGGTCTACACCCGCGACCAGCGCGACCTTTTCGCCCGGCTCGTCGGATTCTTCGGGCGCGCCGGCTACAACATCGTCGATGCCAAGATCCACACGACCCGACATGGCTACGCGCTCGACAGCTTCGTACTGCTCGATGTCAGCGAGCGCGACAGCGACCGTGAGATGATCCCCTTCATCGAGCATGAGCTGACTGCCCGCCTGAATTCGGAAGCACCACCAGAAGCGCCGATCACCGCACGACTATCCCGCCGCCTGAAGCACTTCCCGATCACCCCTTCGGTGAGCATCGAATCCGACGACAAGGGCACAAACTACGTCTTGTCCATCGTTGCCGCCGACCGCCCCGGGCTGCTCTACGCGGTGGCGACTACCCTCACCCGCCACGGCGCGACGCTGCAGACGGCAAAGATCGCCACTTTGGGCGAGCGTGTCGAAGACACTTTCCTGGTCAGCGGCGGTGGCCTGACGCAGAGCGCCGGGCGTATCAGCCTGGAATCAGAGCTTCTCGAACAACTGAAAATCTGATCAGGAAATGGTGTGAATGGTGCGGCTAGTCAGCCGCAGCGCAGACTTCAGCGTGGCACCCGGCCAGGCGATCGATGACGATGCGAACACGATCCATGGATTCGCGCAGAACACCTTCAATGGCCTCGAAGCTGATGCCGTCCTTGCTATCAGCCCGACCTGCCGCGTAATTGGCGATGACGTTGATCGCCGCGTACGGTACGCCGAGTTCCCGCGCCAACACTGCCTCCGGCATGCCGGTCATGCCCACCACCTCGGCACCGTCACGCTCAAGCCGGTCAATTTCAGCGGCTGTTTCAAGGCGCGGCCCCTGGGTCGCAGCATAAACCGCAGACGCATGGGCGGACACGCCAACGTCCGACGCCGCCAGCAGAATCATCTGACGCAGCGCCCGGTCGTAGGGTTCGGTGAAATCGATGTGGGTAACGGTACAGCCTTCGCCCTCGTGGTAGGTCGACCGGCGTCCCCATGTGTAGTCGATGATCTGGTGCGGAATGACGATGTCGCCCGGCGCCAGATCGGCACGAATGCCGCCGACCGAAGCCACCGAAACAATACCGGTGGCACCCTTGTGCCATAGCGCCCAGATATTGGCCCGGTAATTCACTTCATGCGGCGGAATCGTATGGCCATAGCCGTGGCGGGCCAGGAACATCGCCGGCTGGCCGCCGATCTCGCCGAAGGTGATGGCACCCGACGGTTCTCCGTAGGGGGTGCGCACCACTTCGCGATGCGATACATCAAGGTTGGCCAGTTGCGTCAGGCCACTGCCGCCGATTATGCCGAGCATTGCGGTTCCTCCTTCATTGCATAGATGGCCGGCAGGTTGCGCCAGGCGCCGCAGGCATCCATGCCGAAACCAAATACAAAGCGGTCGGGCACGGTCAGCGCCACGAAATCGGCAGCGATCGGCTTCGCTTTGCCATTCTCCTTGTCGGCGGCCACTGCCATCAGCACGCGTGCCGCACCCTGTTGCAACAGGCGATCGCGAACCGCCGCCAGCGTGACGCCTTCATCGAGAATGTCGTCGACCACCAGCACTGTCCTGCCCTTCACCGATATCCACGGTGCCGCGCGCCACGACAGGGCGCCGCCCGAAGTGTCCTGGCCGTAGCGGGTCACGTGCAGATAATCGAAATCGAGCGGGAACTGCAGCAGCGTCATCAGGTGCCCGGCAAACGGAACGCCACCGCTCATCACGCAGAGCAGCACCGGGTTGGCCTCCTGAAGCACCTCGGTAATTTCGTTGGCGACGCGCTTGACTGCCGTTGCCACGGTTTCTGCGGAGTGGATCAATTCCGCCTGGGCGAGAAAATCGCGCGCCTTTTGCGTCGTCGTCATTGCGGAAGCCCCTTCAGATAAGCGGAGAACGCCGCGCCAACCTCGGGATGGCGCTGGCCAAGCACGACGGTTGCCTGCAGGTAGCCAAGCTTGGAGCCGCAGTCATAGCGCACCCCCTGATAGCGATAGGCCAGCACCTGCTCCTCCGAGAGCAGCGAGGCGATGCCGTCGGTCAACTGGATTTCACCGCCGGCGCCCGGCTTGATGTTCTCAAGATGATGGAAGATTCGCGGGGTCAGGATATAGCGGCCAACCACGGCCAGGGTAGATGGCGCTTCCTCGGGCTTCGGCTTTTCGACGATCGCCGCCACCTGCTCCAGGCGATCGGCGACCGGGCGCGCATCGACAATGCCGTAGCTGCGCGTATCGGCGCGCGGCACATCCTGAACGCCAAGCACCGAACACCGGTAGTAGTCGTAGTTCTGCACCATCTGCTGCATCACCGGCGGCTCGCCATCGAGCAGGTCGTCGGCGAGCAGCACGGCGAACGGCTCATCGCCGATCACCGGCTTCGCGCAAAGCACGGCATGGCCAAGCCCCAGTGCTTCGGGCTGACGGATGTAGATGCAGTTCATGTTCTTCGGCAGCAGATTGCGCACGAACTCCAGCATCTCGGTCTTGTTCTTGCGCTCGAGTTCGGTTTCCAGTTCATAGGCCTTGTCAAAGTGATCCTCGATGGCACGCTTGGAACGACCGGTCACGAAGATCATGTCGGTAATCCCCGCTGCCGCAGCTTCTTCGACGGCATACTGGATCAGGGGTTTGTCGACGATCGGCAGCATTTCCTTCGGGCTGGCCTTGGTTGCCGGCAGAAACCTGGTGCCCAGCCCGGCGACCGGAAAGACGGCTTTCTTCACTTTTTTCACTGCAACACTCCCTTTTTCAGCAATTCCTGCAATTGTGCCTCGTCCAGCACCGGCACTCCAAGCGCCACCGCCTTTTCGAGCTTCGAACCGGCTTCAGCACCGGCCACGACAAAATCGGTTTTCTTCGACACCGAACCACTGACCTTGCCGCCCTCCGCTTCGATGAGCGCCTTGGCTTCATCGCGCGAGAGCGTTGGCAAGGTGCCGGTCAGCACCAGCGTCTTGCCGACCAGAGCACCGGAGACGACGCCCTGCGGCTCGCCCTCCGGCCACGAAACGCCAGCGGCTCGCAAATCGTCGATGACCTGCAGGTTGTGCGGTTCCTGACAAAACGCAACGATGCTGCGCGCGACGATCGGCCCGATGTCCGGCACATTCATCAACGTCGCCTCATCAGCAACCAGCAAGCGATCGAGACTCCCGAAATAGCGCGCCAGATCCTTGGCTGTCGCCTCGCCGACATTGCGGATACCGAGTGCAAAGATGAAACGGCCGAGGCTGGTATTCCGGCTGCGGCCAACAGCCTCCAGCAGATTGACGGCGGATTTTTCACCCATCCGCTCAAGGCTGGCCAGCGCCATGACACCCAGTTTGTATAAATCAGCGGGCGTACGCACGATGGCGGCATCGACCAGTTGCTCGACCAGTTTATCGCCCAGCCCTTCGATATCCATTGCCCGCCGCGAGGCAAAATGCAGCAGCGCCTGCTTGCGCTGGGCCGGGCAGAACAAGCCGCCGGTACAGCGGGCAACCGACTCGTCCTCTCCGCGCAAGACATGCGACCCGCACACCGGGCAGGTCGGAAAACGTTCGAGCAGGATGAATCGCTGCGCATCGGGCGGGCGGCGCTCAAGCACCGGCCCGACCACTTCCGGAATGACATCGCCGGCCCGACGCACGATGACCGTATCGCCAATGCGCACATCCTTGCGATCGATCTCGTCCTGGTTGTGCAGCGTGGCATTGGTCACCGTGACGCCACCGACAAAGACCGGCGCCAAACGGGCAACCGGCGTGATCGCCCCGGTTCTGCCGACCTGCACCTCGATATCGACAAGCGTGGTCAACGCTTCTTCGGCCGGATACTTGTGTGCGACGGCCCAGCGTGGTTCGCGGGTGACGAATCCCAGCGTCTCCTGCAAGGCAAGGCTGTTCACCTTGTAAACGACGCCGTCGATGTCAAACGGCAGCTCGGGCCGGAGGGCCGCGACGCGGGCATGAAAACCGGCCAGCGCATCGGCGCCGAAGAGCACGGCGCGTTCGCTGCACACCGGCAGACCAAAGCCTGTCAGCGCTTCGAGCACTTCGGCATGGGTCTCGGGCAGCGTCCAGCCGCGCACCTCACCCAGGCCATAGGCAAAGAACGACAGCGGCCGGCTGGCGGCGATTCTTGAATCGAGCTGGCGAATGCTGCCGGCCGCAGCATTGCGCGGATTGACCAGAATTTTTTCGCCGGCCGCCTGCGCGCGCTCGTTGAAACGCAGGAAATCGGCCCGCTTCATGTAGATCTCGCCACGCACCTCCAGCACTGCCGGTGGGCTGCTGGTCGCGAGGCGAAGCGGTATCTGGCCGACGGTACGCACGTTCTCGGTGACATCTTCGCCCGTCTCGCCATCGCCGCGTGTTGCTGCACAGACCAGCAAACCGTTCTCGTAACGCAGATTGATGGCCAGGCCGTCGAATTTCAGCTCGGCCAGGTAGGCCACCGGCGGGTCGCTGTCGGCCAGCTTCAGTTCGCGGCGAACGCGGGCGTCGAAGGCCGCAGCCCCGGTCGATTCCGTATCCGTCTCGGTGCGGATCGACAGCATCGGCACGGCATGGCGAACCGGCGAAAAGGCTTCGAGTACACGACCACCGACACGCTGCGTCGGCGAATCCGTACTCGCCAGTTCGGGGTGCTGGTGTTCAAGCGACTGCAGCTCCTGAAACAGCCGATCGTATTCGGCATCGGGCAGCAGCGGCGCATCGAGCACGTAGTAGTGGTGATTCAGGCGCTCCAGCTCGGCGCGCAGGACGCGAGCGCGCTCAAACGCTTCCGGTGGTGCGCACAGCATCAGGTAAACAGTCGGAGGGTCAGCGGGCAACCCGCAGGCAGCCCCTTGGCAGCAAGCTGAGACTGGTATTGCCCGATCTGGCGACGGAAGGGGTCGAGCATGGCTTCGGTCAGCGGGCGCCGGTTGTCGTCGACAAGCACGCCGTGCAGCGTTTCCGCCATGCGCCGGGCGAGATCGAGCATCTGGGCAAAGACGCGGTCCCCGTGGCTG
>JAUPVD010000126.1 GCA_030917225.1 Pseudomonadota bacterium | reverse complement strand
GCCCGATGCCGCAAACCCGTTTCGTGACCAAGAAGGCGCTGGCCCTTGGTCTGCGCCCGATCGTTCTGGTCAACAAGGTTGACCGCGACGGTGCCGATCCCGATCAAGCCGTCAATCTGACCTTCGATCTGTTCGACAAGCTGGGTGCCACCGACGAACAACTCGATTTCCCGATTGTTTACGCCTCCGGCCTCAACGGCTGGTCGGCCATGGAACTCGATCAACCGCGCGAAAACATGAAGCCGCTGTTCGATACCATCCTGCGCCATGTGCCGGCCCCGGATACCGATGTCGATGCGCCGCTGCAGCTGCAGATCTCCGCCCTCGACTATTCTTCCTACGTTGGCCGCATCGGCGTCGGCAAGATCAATCGCGGCCGCGTCAAGACGGGCCAGCAGGTGCTGGTGATGTTCGGTACCGAAGAGGAAGCCGCCGAGCACGATCGCACCCCGATCAAGGCCAAGATCGGCCAGGTGTTCGGCTACAAGGGCCTGAACAAGATCGAGCTTGACGAAGGCGCAGCCGGCGACATCGTGCAGATCACCGGGATCGAGGATCTGGTGCTCGGCTGTACGGTGACCGATCCGGATCAACCGGAATCGTTGCCGCTGCTCAAGATCGACGAGCCGACGCTGTCCATGCAGTTCATGGTCAACACCAGCCCGCTGGCCGGCACCGAAGGCAAGTTCGTCACCAGCCGCCAGATTCGCGACCGCCTGCACAAGGAATTGCTGACCAATATGGCGTTGCGCGTGCATGACACCCCGAACGGTGATGTGTTCGACGTCGCCGGGCGTGGCGAACTGCACCTCGGCATCCTGCTCGAAAACATGCGCCGCGAAGGCTTCGAGCTGGCAGTCGGTCGTCCGCGCGTCGTCAAGAAGACGATCAACGGCGTCGAGTGCGAGCCGTACGAGCAGTTGACTGTTGACGTCGAAGAAGACACCCAGGGTGGCGTCATGGAAAGCCTTGGTCAGCGCAAGGGCGACCTGCTGGACATGGTGCCGGACGGTCGCGGTCGCGTCCGTATCGAATACCGCATCCCGGCCCGTGGCCTGATCGGCTTCCAGGGCGAATTCATGAACCTGACGCGCGGCAACGGCCTGATGAGCCACGTCTTCGACGAATACGCACCGGTCAAGGACGGCAATGTCGCTGAGCGCCGCAACGGCGTGCTGGTTTCCCAGGACAACGGTGAAGCAGTCGCCTACGCACTGTGGAAGCTGCAGGACCGCGGCCGCATGTTCGTGAACCCGGGCGACAAGCTATACGAAGGCATGATCATCGGTATCCACAGCCGCGAGAACGACCTGGTTGTGAACCCGATCAAGGGCAAGCAACTGACCAACGTGCGTGCCTCAGGCACGGACGAAGCGGTTCGCCTGGTGCCGCCCGTCCAGCTCAGCCTGGAATCTGCCGTCGAGTTCATCGAGGAAGACGAACTGGTTGAACTGACGCCGAAGTCGATTCGCCTGCGCAAGCGTTTCCTCACCGAAATCGAGCGAAAGCGTGCCTCGCGCTAAGCTTCCTGATCAGGTCTAGCGTTACAAAACAGAACGCCCGGGAAAAATTCTCCCGGGCGTTTTTCGTTTCAGGACGTCTGCCGGGTCAGGCTTTCTCGTCCGCCGCAAACGTTTTGTCGAGGCTCTCGATCAGTGCCGTCGCCAGCGCGATTTCACGCAGGAAGCAGATCAGCCCGGCGATCAGCGTCAGCATGGCGCTGATGAAAAGCAGGGCGATGGCGCTGGAAAGGTCGACGCCGAGTTCTGCGCCAATGAAGAGCGTGGCCACGACCACGCAAACCAGCAACTCGCAGGTGGTGCACAGGCTGATCGCCCAATGAATCAGCCGTGCGCGCCGTGACAGGGGGCGTGCGGCCTTGAGGTGTCTGGCGCGCAGGGCTTCACCGGCATTTTCCGGCAGTTCGCGCTCAAGGAAATGAACGCGGTCGATGATCCTTGCCAGGCGGTTGGTCAGCACGGCGAGCAGTGCGCCAACGCCGGCCAGCAGAAAGACAGGGGCCACGGAAAGTTGAATGGCCTGACCGACCGTGGTGATGCTGCTCGCGAGCTCCATTTGTCAGGCCTCTTTGTGGTGAAATGATACAGCTGAGGCTGCTGGGCTGCCCAGGTTCAGCCGCCGGTCATCGACATGAAGCGCACGACTTTCGGGGCGTCCATCTGTCCGCTGAAGTCATGTCCCTTCGGCTTGATGCCCATCGAGTGCACAATCGCTTCGCGCAGGGCGTCGTCGCCCTCGGTGCCACGCAGGATCGGCATCAGGCTCATCGCGTCGTTCTGCCCGAGGCAGGGGTAGAGCTCGCCTTGGGCGGTAATGCGCACGCGGTTGCAGGTGTCGCAGAAGTTGTGGCTGTGCGGGGAGATGAAGCCGACGCGAGCGTCGTGCCCATTCACCCGCCAGTAGCGCGCCGGGCCACCGGTGGTCTCGATGGTCGGTAGCAGCTCGAAGCTGCCGGAGAGGAGCTGCAGGGCTTCTTCAGTGCTGAAATAGGTGTTGCCGCGTCCGTGGCCGACATCGCCAAGCGGCATTTCCTCGATGAACGAGATATTCAGGTCGTTGGCCACGGCGTAGCGCACAAGATCGACGAATTCGTCGTCATTGACGCCGCGCATCATGACCACATTGAGTTTCGTATGGGCAAAACCGGCTGCCCGCGCAGCGTCGATGCCGCGCAGCACCTTGTCGAGGTCGCCAATGCGGGTGATGGCCTTGAAGCGTTCCGGATTGAGCGTATCGAGGCTGATGTTGATGCGCTTGACCCCGGCATTCCGGAGTGGGACAGCGTAACGGTCAAGCTGCGACCCGTTGGTGGT
>JAUPVD010000125.1 GCA_030917225.1 Pseudomonadota bacterium | reverse complement strand
GCGTCCCTTCGCTGCACGCGATTTCGTGGACGCGCTGTTCGAATGATTTCCTGTTCGGGTGTCAGCAAACGCTACCCCGGTGGCCTGACGGCGCTGGAGAACGTCAGTTGCGAGATCGACACCGGCGAAATGGTGTTCATCACCGGCCACTCCGGCGCCGGCAAATCCACGCTGGTCAAGCTCTTCGCCGCCATCGAGCCGCCAACCTCGGGCAGCATCGTGGTCAATGGACAGAACCTGACAGCCCTGCGCGGTAGCGCCCTGCCCTACCTGCGCCGCAACTTCGGCCTTGTTTTCCAGGACCAGAAACTGCTCTTTGATCGCAACGCGCTGGAAAACGTGCTGCTGCCACTGGCCATCATCGGCACGCCGATCGGTGAAGCCACCCGGCGCGCGCAGGCGGCACTCGACAAGGTCGGTCTGCTCGAGCGCGCCAAGGCCAATCCCATCGCTCTTTCCGGCGGCGAGCAGCAGCGCCTGGCCATTGCCCGAGCGGTGGTCAATCGCCCGGCCATCCTGCTTGCCGACGAACCGACCGCCAACCTTGATGCCGCATCGGCAGCCGGCATTCTCGACATCTTCCGGGCGTTTCATCAGGTCGGTGTTACCGTGATCATCGCTACGCATGACCCGCAATGGTCCGGGCAGCAGCATGCCCGCGAGATCCGGCTCGCCCATGGGGCACTTGCGACATGAACGCCTGGCTCAACCAGCACCTCACCGCCCTGCGTGATGCACTGCGCCGCCTGGCGGCATCGCCGCTGAATACCGTGCTCTCTCTCTTCGTCATCGGCATTGCGCTGACCTTGCCGGCAGCCGGCTGGCTGTTCATCGACAATGTCCAGCGCGCGGCCAACAGCGCTTCCGGCGTTCAGCAGATCAGCCTGTTCCTGGCGCTTGACGCTGACCGCAAAGCTGTAACGGAAATTGAGTCCAGGCTGAAGCTGGCCGCTGCCGGCCGCTGGCGTTTCATTCCTCGCGAAGAAGCCCTGAAAAACCTGCGGGGCGGTGCCGGCATGGGCGAATTGATCTCCAGCCTGCCGAAAAACCCCCTCCCCGACGCTTTCGTCGTTGAACCCTCGGACACGACGCCGGAAGCCATGGACAAAATGGCCAAGGATTTTGCCGGCTGGCCGAAAATCGCGCATGTTCAGCTGGATTCCGCCTGGGTCAAGCGCTTCGATGCGCTGCTACGCATCGCTCGGCTGGCGGTCAGTCTGTTGGCGGCAGTGTTTGCAACAGCACTCGTGGCGGTGACCTTCAACACCATTCGCCTGCAGATTCTTGCCCACGCCGTTGAAATCGAGGTCGCTCGCCTGATCGGCGCCACCGATGCCTGGATTCGCCGCCCGTTTACCTACTTCGGCGCCCTGCAAGGCGCACTCGGGGGGCTGTTCGCCGCACTGTTGGTCACCCTTGGCAGCCAGTTCCTTTCCGCCCCCGTTGCCGACCTTGCCCGTCTCTATGGAGCAAGCTTCACATTGCAAGGGCCGTCCCCGGCGCTGGCCGCTGTACTGATCGCCGTGGGCGCCCTGCTCGGATGGATCGGCGCCCTCTTTTCAGTCAGCCTCAGCCTGAAGCGAAGCTAGAACTTTTTCGCTCGTTAGCACTCTATGTCACCGAGTGCTAAAATGAATGTGTACCCTTTTTGGAGGACAACGCCCCATGACGAATGCCCTGGCTCTCCCGATGCCCAGCGCGGTCGGCAATCTGGATGCCTACATCCAGTCGGCGAACCGTTTTCCGATGCTTACCGAAGCAGAGGAGGTGTCGCTTGCCCGCCGTTTCCGCGATGAAGAAGATCTTGATGCCGCCCGCCAGTTGGTGCTCTCGCACCTGCGCTTGGTGGTTTCGATCGCCCGTGGCTACCTCGGCTACGGCCTGCCCCATGCCGACCTGATTCAGGAAGGCAACATTGGCCTGATGAAGGCGGTGAAGCGTTACGACCCGGATCGCGGCGTGCGTCTGGTGTCGTTCGCCATCCACTGGATCAAGGCTGAAATCCACGAATACGTGCTGAAGAACTGGCGCATGGTGAAAGTCGCCACAACCAAGGCCCAGCGCAAGCTGTTCTTTAACCTGCGCAGCATGAAGCCCGGCAGCGAAGCCCTGACGCCAGGCCAGACGCTGGAGGTTGCCCAGAAATTGGGCGTCAAGCCGGAAGAAGTAACCGAGATGGAGACCCGTCTCTCCGGCCGCGATCTGGCCATGGAATCCAGCGACGATGAGGACGAGAAATACGCCCCGATCGCCTGGCTGGCCGACAGCCACAGCGAACCAACGCAGGTTCTCGAAGCCCGCGAATACGACCGCCTGCAAAGCGACGGCCTGAGAATCGCGCTGGAAGGCTTGGATGCGCGCAGCCGCCGCATCATCGAAGCACGCTGGCTGGCCGAGGGTGACGCGGCAACGCTGCACGAGCTGGCCGACGAATTCAGCGTTTCGGCCGAGCGTATTCGCCAGATCGAGGCCAAGGCGTTGCAGAAAATGAAGGGGTTGCTGAGCGCATAAGAACTCACGCCCCTGCTGAAAACGCGGCTAGAAAGGCCGCGTTTTCTTTTGGAGCAGCCTACGAACTGGCATAATCGCGCCGACGCCGCCTGCACCTATTTTTTCAATGCCGACCTTTTACGACTTGCTTCAGGTAAGCCCCCTCGCCAGCCAGGCGGTTATTGCCGCCGCCCATGAACGGCTGAGCGCCAGCATCGAGGGTAACGATGCGGCGGCTGCCAGTCAGCGCAAGGCGCTGAATGATGCCTTTTTCACCCTCGGCGACCCGGAGAGACGTGAGCGCTATGACCGGATACTGCTCGGGCTGGCCGTTTCCGAAGCCCCGACCGAAAAATCCCGGTTGCGCTCCAAGGCCGTACCGATCGTTCTCTGGCTCGGTGCATGCGCACTGGTGCTGGGTTATATCCAGTACAACCGGACGAACCAGATGCGGATCGTAGAACACCAGGAACAGCGGATACGAAACGTCATTGCTGCCGAGGAGCGGCAAACGGATCCGCGCACGGCCGAGGAAAAGGAAGCCGATCGGGAAGCCGATCGCCAGCGCCGGGAAGAAGAGTTGCGCCTCCGCGAAGAGCGTCAGAAACAGCAGGAGCTCGAACGCGCAGAGCGTGACCAGCAGCGAAGCCTCGAACAGACCCGTCGGGAAGCCGACGACAACATGCGGCGGCGCCTGGCCGCCGAAGAACAGGCCGCACGGGAGCACGACCGGGAGCTGCGCGAAAAGGAACGTCAGGAAAAACAGGTGCTTGAGAACGAGTACCGGGAGGCGCAGCGCCGGCTGGAGCGCGAAAAATCCGCAGCCCGTCGGCTGGAGGCAGAAAACGACCGTTACCGTCGCCCAACCCCCTACTGAACTGTCGAACCGTCCCGCGCCCGCCAAAGCTTTAGTCGCAAAGTTTGTTCAGCGCAGCAATATCCACCGCCACATTCCCTTTCTATCGATTTACCCCCTCTGCCTGCAAGCAGCATGTGATTGCTGCATCGCACCAACCGAACTATTTTTCCCTTTTGCAATCATATAGTTGCGCGCCAATAGCAGTTGCAATGGGCTATCGACCTGTTTAAACTGCGTCAAGTTTCTTGATCTGGATCAAAATTCAGATACGCATCAGCCGCAGGACCAAGTATCGACCAGGGGGATCAATGGCCTTAACGGTCATGCACACCACGGCGGGGCAAGCATGGGTCGCACGGCCAAACCATTCGCTCGCCCCGGATCAGGCGC
>JAUPVD010000124.1 GCA_030917225.1 Pseudomonadota bacterium | reverse complement strand
TCGGCAATGACGCTGACGTAGTGGGTCGTTTCTTCCTTGGCGTCGCGTATCGGCGCCACGTGCAGTTCGTTCCATAAGGTTTGTCCATCCTTGCGGAAACAGCGAAATACGGCCTGGCCCGTGGTGCGTCCGCGCAGGGCGTGGCGGATGACCTCCATTTCCGGCTGCTGCAGTTCGCCGGCGACCAGAACGCGCCCGTTCTTGCCGATGACTTCGTCAGATTCCCAGCCGGTGATGCGCGTAAATGCCGGGTTTACGTAAACGATGGGGTGGTCCGGCCGCTGCGCATCGCTGATCATCACCCCGTCGAGTGTCGACTCGATGGCGCCGGAAAAAAGGCGCAGCATGGCTTCGCTTTTGTCCCGTTCCGCCTCGGCGCGCAGGGCGTGGATGCCGTGAGCAAGTCGCCGCGAAAGTTCTTCCAGAAGTCTCGTTTCTTCTGGATCGAAAACGCCCATTTGCATGGCGTAGATGCTCAGCGCACCGAAGCTGTACGTCCCATGTGTCAGCGGTAGTGCAATCATCGCGCGCAGGCCGAGGCGGGTGTTGATCGCGGCCCACGGAGAATATTCAGGTGCTTGCCCGATATCGTGGCGGATGACTGTTTGCCCGGTACGCACGGCTGTTCCTGTCGGCCCCTGGCCGCGCGGATGAACCGGGTTCCAGTAGGTGACCAGTTCGGCCATTGTGGCGGTATCGTCGCCTGACCATGCGGCCGGCTGCATCTTCTGCTCAGGGTCGGGAACGATCAGGCTGACCATGGCAAAACGGTAGCCGCCGATGTCGGTCAGCAAATGGCAGATGGCCGCAAAAAGCGATTTTTCGTCGTGCGCCTGCTGGATCGCCTGGCTGCATTTGCCGAGCATCAGTTGAATGCGGTTGGAGCGTAGCAGGCCCTGCTCGGCTGTTTTCTGGGCCCGGATGTCGCGCGCCACGATGGCAAATCGGTCCGTACCGGCAGCGCCCAGGCGCACGACCTGCAGCGAAACCGGGATCTCGTGAGCTTCGGCGTCGGTCAGCACCATCTCCTCGACAAACGTAGCCTCGGCCGCTGCTCGCGGTAGGGCGACCTGGTGAATCCGCGCACAGGTCTTGGCTGGCGCGATCTGTTCCAGGCCGGTTTTCGTTGCTGCAGGCGCAAGACCGATCAGCCGCTGTCCGGCCGGGTTGATGAACTCGATCTCTCCTGTTCTTGTGAAGATACAGATGATGTCCTCGCTGCTCAGCACGACCGACGAGAGTTGCTGCAGTTCGACCTGCAGGCGCCGGTTTTCCGAAATGTCGGCGACGACGATCTGGATGCGGTCTACGGTGCCGTTGGCGTCGAATATCGGCAGCATCGATATCGCCACGGTGATCATCCGACCACTTTTGGTGCGGCGATGGGTTTCCCAGCGGTAGAGCGGCTGGCCGCGCAGAGCACTGGCCAGCATCGAGAGGAATTCATCGCGATGCTCGTCGTCGACGCTCGGCAGGAAGTGCCCCAGCGTTTCGCGTGCAGTCCAGCCAAACAGGCGCTCGGCCGAACTTCCCCATTCAAGGACGATGCCCAGCCGGTCCACCTGATAGCTGGCGGCGAGTGTCAGGCGCCCGAGCAATTCGAGCTGTTCGTCGCTGACGCTTGCTTCTGGTGCCGGCGCCATCAACAGTTCGCGTACCGTTGATAACAAGGTACTGGCACTGGCTGGCCAGTGCAGATTGCCGCTGCGTATTGCAAGCGGGCAATCCACATCGGCGACAACATCTTCGAGTCCGGAGACCAGGTGCAACACCGGAATATTCTGGCAATGGGCTGCTGTTTGCGCGGCATGACAGATGTCGCAGCGCGCCTCCTTGTTCAAGCGCGTATCGATAATGATCAGATCGGGGCGTTGCCGCGCCAGCGCCACGGCCTGCTCGATGGTTTCGGCTTCGAGGACACGGAAGTGGGCATCGCGCAGGACGCGCGAGGAGAAATACAACGCAGTTTTGTCGCTATTGACGTTGAGGACAGTAAGCGGCTGCAGTGGCACATGCACTCCCGAAGCGATGACTTCCGGGGCTCAGGATGCGCCAGGCTCATGTTGAGCCGCAATCGGGGATTCCCTGACCCGAAACTGCCAGAAACCTTAGAAGCGCTGTGGCGGCCGTGCGTGACGGCTACCGCTAAGCGCCGGTTTCGGCAGCCAGTCGCCAGGTATTCCGGCCTGCAGCCTTGGCGGCATAAAGAGCGGTGTCGGCTGCAGCAAGCAATGCCTCTGCCGATTGACCGTGGTCAGGACAGACGGCAATGCCCAGGCTGACGCCGATATTGGCCGTGCCGGCAACGAGCACGAAGGGCAGTTCGATGGCCGCGAGAATCTTCCGGGCAACAACCAGGGCGCTGTCGGCAGACGCAACGCGCGGGATGAGCAGGGCAAATTCATCGCCGCCGATCCGCGCCAGCAGATCCTCCTCGCGCAGGGTGGTGCGCATGCGCTGCGCCACCTGACGCAGCAATTCGTCTCCAGCCGCGTGGCCGAGCGTGTCATTCACCGGCTTGAAGCGATCCAGATCGAGATAGCACACGGCGAAAGCTTGTTTGTGGCGAGTGGCCGACGCCAGTAGTTGTGTCAGCCGGTCATCGAAGCGGGTTCGGTTGGCCAGGCCGGTGAGGGGGTCGAAGTTCGCCCGCCGCCAGAGATCGGCCTCCTTCTCCTGCTGATCGGTAATGTCGCGGCTGACGGCCACGTAGCGCACGACCCGGCCACGCAGATCGTGCACCGCCGTAATGGTGTGCCAGACGCAATATTCGCTGCCATCCTTCTTCAGGTTCCAGACCTTGCCCGACCATTTCTTTTGTTGGGTCAGCGCCTGCCACATGGCGGCCCAGAAAGCGCTGTCCTGCCGTTCCGATCGCCCGATGTTGGCTGTCTTGCCGATCAGTTCCGTCTCGCTGTAGCCGGAGAGGCGGGTGTAGGCGCTGTTGACCATCAGGATGTTGGCGCGGGCGTCGGTGACCATCACCGCATCGTTCATCCGCGAAAGAATGGTGCGCGACATTTCAGCATCGGAGATGCGTTCGTGCTCATCGGTCCGGTCGACGATGGTGATCACCGCGCCGCTGATCTTGCTGTCATCGGCGAGCAGCGGCCGGGCGCGCATGGCCAGCCACTGCAGGCGCTTTTGCGGATCGCTGTCCATCAGCCAGGCGTCGTCAACTTCGAGACCGGATTCGAGGCAGACAAAGCCCAGTGGGTTGGCGATGGCGTAGGGGTTGCCGTCTTCGGTAACCAGCGACATGCCGGCGGCAGCCAGTGCATCCGGGAAGCGTTTGC
>JAUPVD010000123.1 GCA_030917225.1 Pseudomonadota bacterium | reverse complement strand
CGTTGAACAGCTTGCCCAGGATGCGGTCGTGCAGGTCGATGATTTCGTCGGTGACGGTGGCCATGCCCTCGATGGCAAGCGCCACCAGGGTGGCATAGCGTCGCTGCGCCTCGAACTTGGCCAGGTCGGCGGGCGTCATCTGGCCACCCTCACGGGCGATCTTGAGCAGGCGGTTCTGGTGCACCGACCGCTCGATGCCAGAAGGCAGGTCGAGCGCCTGCCACGCTTTGAGGCGTTCGATGTGTTCCAGCATGTGCCGCGAATTCGGTTTGACGGGCGATTGGCGCAGCCAGGCCAGCCAGGTCGTTTTGCCGTTGTCCCGACGCTTGAGCAGATCGTCGAGGCGGCGGCGATGCGCGTCCGACAGCGGTTCGGCCAAGGCATCGTAGATGCGCCGGTTGGCGCGGGTGATTGCTTCGGCGCTCGCCCGCTCGACGGCGTTGAGGGCAGGCAGAATGACCGACTGCTGCCGCAGGTGCTCGATCAAGGTGCTGGCCAGCACGATGCCCTTGTCGGTCTGCAAGGCCATCTCGGTCAGCAACTGGACGGCCTGCCGGTAGTGGCCCATGGTAAAGGGCTGGAAGCCGAACACCGTTTGCAGTTCGACCAGGTGCTCGCGCCGGGTCTGCTCCCGCTGCCCGTATTCGTCCCAGCTTTCGACGCTGACCTTGAGCTGGTCGGCGACCAGTTTCAACAAGGGCGGAAACGGCGGCTCATCGACGCCCAGGATGACACCAGGAAAGCGCAGGTAACAGAGCTGCACGGCGAAGCCCAGCCGGTTGGCCGGGCCGCGCCGCTGCCGGATGATGGAGAGGTCGGTTTCGCTGAACGTGTAGTGACGGATCAACTCATCCTTGGTGTCCGGCAACGCCAGCAGGCTTTCGCGCTCGGCGGCGGACAGGATTGAACGACGTGGCATATTTACTGATCCGTTCTCAAGTATTGATACAGGGTTTCGCGACTGATTCCGAATTCACGAGCCAGCTTGGTCTTTTGCTCGCCAGCCTCGACACGTTGGCGCAGTTCGGCAATACGCTCAGACGACAGGGATTTCTTCCTGCCACGGTAGGCCCCGCGCTGCTTGGCGAGCGCGATGCCCTCGCGCTGCCGCTCGCGGATCAAGGCGCGTTCGAACTCGGCGAACGCGCCCATTACCGACAGCATCAGGTTCGCCATCGGCGAGTCCTCGCCGGTGAAGGTCAAATGCTCCTTAAGGAACTCGATGCGTACGCCGCGCTGGGTGAGGCCCTGCACCAGGCGGCGCAGGTCGTCGAGGTTGCGCGCCAGACGATCCATGCTGTGCACCACGACCGTGTCGCCTTCGCGCACGAAGGCGAGCAGCCGTTCCAGTTCGGGCCGCCGTGTGTCCTTGCCCGACGCCTTGTCGGTGAACACTTTATCCACCTGGATCTGTTCGAGCTGCCGTTCTGGGTTCTGGTCGAAGCTGCTGACGCGGACGTAACCGATGCGCTGACCGTGCAAGGTATCCTCCTGAGGGAAATGTGTCAGGAAGAAATCTATGACCCTTGACGGCGTATGTCAATCAATTCGGAAGGCAACTCTATTCTGACGATTTAGCGCCGGATGGTCTGACGCCAAGTTAGGGTATGCCTCAATCTGACGGTAGCGAGTCGCAGGCGTTCGGATCGGCATCGGTTTCGTTCCCTGTCTTGGCACGCGCTTCGAAGCGTTGATAACACTCCAACCCGCAGAAGTGCTCGACGTATTCCGCGCCTTCCGGGGTGAAGGCGGCATCGAGCGGGATTTCCTTGCAGCACACGCAGCAACTGGTGGTGGTCGAGTCACTTGCATTCATGGTGGCACCCCTCCATTGACTGACGAAGACGGCGAATGCCGCCGCCGGCATTGGCTTCGCGAACAGGAAGCCTTGTCCTGTGTCGCAGTCCGCTTGTCGCAATAGATCAAGACTCGCCGATGTTTCCACGCCTTCAGCCACCACATCCATGCCCAGCCCGTGCGCAAGCTGAATCACGGTGTGCACGATGGTTTGGTCGCGGCGGTCGTTGGCGAGCCCGGCGACAAACGATTGGTCGATCTTGAGCGTGCTGATTGGGCAGCACTTCAGATGTTGCAGACAGGAATACCCCGTCCCGAAGTCATCGGCGGCGAAGCGCACACCGATCTGCCGCAAGGCGTCCAGGGCGGGGAAGATCGCCGGATCACCAAACGCGACCGATTCGGTCAGCTCGATTTCGAGATACTCGGCGGGCAACTCGGCATCAGCCAGCACGCCCTTTACCCACCCGTCGAAGTCCGGTCCCACTTGGCTCGCCGAAACATTGACGGCCAGCCGGAACGGTCGCCATGCCAGCATTCGCCAGTCACGCATCTGGCGGCAGGCTTCGCCCAGCACCCAAGCGCCGATTTCAGGCATCAGGCCGGACGATTCGACCACGGGCAGGAACTGGCCCGGTGGCAATAGTCCAAGCGTCGGATGACGCCAGCGCAACAGGGCTTCCGCGCCGACAATCCCACCACTGCGCAGATCGACGACGGGCTGGTAGTGCAGTTCAAGCTGCCCGCGCTCGACCGCTTGGGCCAGTTCCGGCGTCGTCCATCCATCCGGCCGGAAAGCGCTCATTCTCTTTCCCTGAATGCCCGCAACGCCCGCGACAGGGACAGAAGGAACAGGCCGGTCAAACCGAGCGCCGCGATGACCCAATGCTCGCCGAGGAAAGCACCGGCGGTTGTGCCGGCCAGCACGACAGCGAGGATGGGCAGGTGGCAGGGGCAAGTCAGCACAGCCAGTCCGCCCCACAGGTAGCCGGTGATCGGTTTGTGCGTCTCGGACGGCAAGCGCTCGGGGTTGTTCATGGCAGACTCTCCGCGTGCTGTGCCGGCTCGGTCGGCAGGGTGGCCAACTGCACTTCCAGATCGGCCAACGCTTCGCGCCGACGCTCGACGAACTGACGCAGCAGGGCAAGCTGCGCGGCCGCTTCGTCGCCGTCCGCCGCATCCAGCGCCCGGCACAGCCGCGCCAGCGCGTCGAGGCCGATGCCCGCCTCGAAGGCCGCCCGCACGAAGCACAGCCGTTGCAAGGCGGCGTCATCGAACAAGCCGTAGCCGCCTGGTGTGCACGCCACCGGGCGCAGCAATCCGCGCAGCAGGTAGTCGCGCACGATATGCACGCTCACCCCGGCATCAAGAGCCAGCCGGGACACCGTGTAGGCGTTCATTGAACACCTCCTTTTTCTCACCCGGCGCAGCAGGAAAGCTGCTTCACATCCTTGTTGAAGGTCTGCGCCGCGAGCTTCAACCCCTCGACCATCGTCAGGTAGGGGAACAACTGGTCGGCCAGTTCCTGCACCGTCATGCGGTTGCGAATGGCCAGAGCCGCCGTCTGGATCAGTTCACCCGCTTCCGGCGCGACCGCCTGTACGCCGATCAGCCGATGGCTGCCTTCCTCGATAACCAACTTGATGAAGCCGCGTGTGTCGAAGTTGGCGAGCGCACGCGGCACGTTGTCCAAGGTCAAGGTGCGGCTGTCGGTCTCGATCCCGTCGTGGTGGGCTTCCGCCTCGCTGTAGCCCACGGTCGCCACTTGCGGATCGGTGAACACCACGGCCGGCATTGCGGTCAGGTCGAGCGCCGCATCGCCGCCGGTCATGTTGATCGCGGCACGGGTGCCGGCCGCTGCCGCCACATAGACGAACTGCGGCTGGTCGGTGCAGTCGCCGGCCGCGTAGATGTTCGGGTTGCTCGTGCGCATGCCTTGGTCGATGACGATGGCACCTTGCGCATTGACAGTGACCCCCGCTGCGTCCAGCGCGAGGCTGCGCGTGTTCGGTGTCCGACCGGTGGCAACCAGCAGTTTGTCGGCGCGCAATTCACCGTGCGTGGTGGTCAGCACGAATTCACCGTCCATATGGGCGACCTGGCTGGCTTGCGTGTGCTCCAGCACCTCGATGCCCTCGGCACGGAAAGCGGCTGTCACCGCCTCGCCGATGGCCGGGTCTTCACGGAAGAACAAGGTATTGCGCGCCAGGACCGTGACCTTGCTGCCCAGCCGGGCAAAGGCTTGCGCCAGCTCCAGCGCCACCACCGACGAGCCGATTACGGCAAGGCGTTCGGGAATGGTGTCGCTCGCCAGGGCCTCGGTGGAAGTCCAGTAGGGTGACTCTTTCAAGCCCGGAATCGGCGGGACCGCCGGGCTGGCACCCGTGGCGACCAGGCAGCGGTCGAACATCACGACGCGCTCGCCACCCTCGTTCAAACGGACGGTAAGGCTCTGGTCGTCCTTGAAGCGCGCCTCACCGTGCACAACGGTGATGGCCGGATTACCGCCCAGGATGCCTTCGTACTTGGCGTGCCGCAGTTCGTCGACGCGGGCCTGCTGCTGGGCCAGCAGCTTACTGCGGTCAATCGTAGGCACAGTTGCCGCAATACCGCCATCGAACGGGCTTTCCCGGCGCAGATGGGCGATGTGGGCGGCGCGGATCATGATCTTGGACGGCACACAGCCGACATTGACGCAGGTGCCGCCGATGGTGCCGCGCTCGATCAGCGTGACCTGCGCGCCTTGCTCGACGGCCTTCAGCGCCGCCGCCATCGCGGCTCCACCGCTGCCAATGACCGCTACCTGCACCGGGGGCTCGTTGCCACTGTGCTTTTCGGCGGCGGCCATCCATCCCCGCACCTTGTCGAGCAGTCCGACGCGGTTGTCCGCCAGTGGCGCATCGGCTAGCGTTGCCTTGTAGCCCAGTCCGGCCACGGCGGCAGTCAGCGCGTCCGGCGATGTGCCCGGCACGATGGCGAGTTGCGCTGTGCCCTTCGGATAGGACACCAGCGCCGACTGCACGCCTGGCACTTTTTCCAGCGCTTCCTTGACGTGCGCCGCGCACGAGTCGCAAGTCATGCCGGTGATTTTTAGATGGGTCATGCAACAGATCCTTTATCGTTTGTGGCGCCAGACAATGACGTCCGTTGTGCTGCGGTGCCGTTTTCAGTGACTCACTGCTTGACGCTGGACGGATAGCCCGCGTCGGCGGTTGCCTTGGTCAGCTTCTGCACGCTGGTCTTGGCATCGTCGAAGGTGACGACCGCTTGGCGTGTCTCGAAAGTCACGTCAACTTTGCTGACGCCTTCGACCTTGGAAATCGCCTTCTTGACAGTGATCGGGCAGGCGGAGCAGGTCATGCCCGGTACGGACAGCGTGACGGTCTGGGTGGCGGCCCAGACGGGGGCAACAACGGCGGCGAGGGCGAGGGAGGCAAACAGTTTCTTCATGGTGAACTCCGATCAGTAGAAAAATGGCATGACGTAGGGAAATCCGAGCGCGACCAGAACCAGCGCGGCCACGATCCAGAAAATGAGCTTGTAAGTAGCTCGCACTTGGGGAATCGCGCAGACCTCACCCGGTTTGCAGGCCGCTGCCTGCCGGTAGATGCGCCGCCAGGCGAAGAACAACGCCACCAGCGCCACGCCGATAAAGATGGGGCGATAGGGTTCCAACACCGCCAAGTTGCCGATCCAAGCGCCGCTGAACCCCAAGGCGATCAGAACCAACGGCCCGAGGCAGCAAGCCGAGGCGAGGATGGCGGCAAGCCCTCCAGTGAAGAGCGCGCCGCGCCCGGTTTTTGGTTCAGACATGCGCTTGTCCTTTCGAATTGAAATTGGATAGCGTAACCTTACTTCCGTACTCATGTACGGAGTCAAGCGATATGGAAAACAATTTGGAGAACCTGACCATTGGCGTTTTCGCCAAGGCGGCCGGGGTCAATGTGGAGACCATCCGTTTCTATCAGCGCAAGGGCTTGTTGCTGGAGCCTGACAAGCCCTATGGCAGCATCCGCCGCTATGGCGAGGCGGATGTAACGCGGGTGCGCTTCGTGAAATCAGCCCAGCGGCTGGGCTTCAGCCTGGATGAGATCGCCGAGCTGCTGCGGCTGGAGGATGGCACCCATTGCGAGGAAGCCAGCAGTCTGGCCGAGCACAAGCTCAAGGACGTGCGCGAGAAAATGGCTGACCTGGCGCGCATGGAGGCCGTGCTGTCTGAGTTGGTGTGCGCCTGCCATGCGCGAAGGGGGAACGTTT
>JAUPVD010000122.1 GCA_030917225.1 Pseudomonadota bacterium | reverse complement strand
GCCACCGGGTCGCAGCAGGCGCGCTGCGCCGTCGCCAGTCGCGCATTGAGCAAGCCGCCACCGGCATTGGTGTTGATCTCGATCAGCTTGGGACCGTTGTCGCCAACGTGGAAGTCGTAGCCGAGAAAGACACCCCGCGCGGCCGATGGCCGATGCGCGGATGCGGGTGCCCAACCGAGAACTTTTTCCTGCCAGGCCGGAAGCGCAACGATGTCTTCAATCGCAGCGACCAGTTCGGCCATCTGTGCCAGATGACGGTGGCCGACGAAGACGACCGAGTCGGAAAAAAGATGCGGCCGCGTCTGGCGAAGCTCGCGATAGAGGGTTTCCTCGCCGAGCGCCTTCTCCAGTGCAGCGTGGTCGAGCGAAATGCAGGCGCAGTCGCGGTTGAGGACTTCGGCAGCCGATTTGCAGTCGTCGGGGAGCGGGGAAATCAGTTCGGTCATGCTGGCACCGACACCTCAAAAAAATCAATCACCTCGGCGAGTTCGCGCGTGCGCTTCATCGGCGGCAGGCTGCGCCAGACACGCTTGCCGTAGGGCTTGGTAATCAGCCGCGGGTCGCAGATCATCAGCACGCCGCGGTCGGTTTCATCGCGAATCAGGCGACCCGCTCCCTGCTTGACGTTGATGACGGCGCGCGGCAGCTGGTATTCCATGAAGGCGTTGCGACCTTCCTTGTTCATGCGTTCGATGCGGGCGGAGAGCACCGGGTCGTCCGGCGGCGCGAACGGCAGCTTGTCGATGACCACCAGCGAAAGTGCTTCGCCGCGCACGTCGACACCTTCCCAGAAACTCTGGCTGCCGACCAGGATGGCGTTGCCCAGCCGGCGAAAGCGCTCCAGCAGTTCGTTCTTGCTGCCCTCGCCCTGCAGCAGCAGCGGGTAGTCGAGGCCGGCCGCCTCCAGCTTGTCCTGCAGTAGTTCGTGCATGCGTCGCATGGCGCGCAGCGAGGTGCACAGGAAGAAGGCACGGCCGGCGCTGGCTTTCAATACCGGAAAGGCAGCTTCAGCAACAGCCTCGATGAAACCCGGGCTGTTCGGTTCCGGCAGCCCCTGCGGCGCATAGAGCACGGCCTGGCTCGGGTAATCGAAGGGGCTCTCCCAGCAGGCGGATTCGGCGTCGATCAGGCCCATCTCGGCGCAGTAGTGACCAAAATCCTTCTGCACGGCCAGCGTCGCCGAGGTGAATATCCAGGCGCGTGGATGCCCGCTCATCTGCTTGCGGAAGATTTCGCCGATGGCCAGTGGCGTCGCGTTGAGCTGAAGCGACCAGGTGGTGGCCTCGCCCCAACGCACGCTGCCCGGCCCGTCCTCCGCCTTGCCGCCAGCGGCTTCGCCCGAACGCCAGCGGCGGAAGGCGGCAAGCAATTCGATGCTGCGCTGCCAGCAGCTTTCCAGCCCTTCCGAACGTTCGGCTTGCGTTTCGAGCAGCGCGGCAAAGTGCTCCAGCGTGTTGATCAGGCCGGCCAGCAGGTTGTCGAAACCGGGCCGCGCTTCCAGCTGAACGAGGGTGTAGCGCGCCGGATCGACGCCCAGCGTCAGGCGCAGGTCCTTGGCCGCCTTCTCCAGGCCGGCGCAGGCCGGCGGCAGGTCGAGGCAGTCCTTGGCCGAGGCAATGCCTTCGAGTTTGGCGTCACGGGCGAGATCGGTGACCTGGGCGGTGGAAACGTTTTCGCCGAAGAACAGGCTGGCGGTTTCCGGCAACTGGTGCGCCTCGTCGAAGATGACGGCGTTGCAGGCCGGCAGCAGTTCGGCCATGCCCTCGTCTTTCAGCATCACGTCGGCGAAGAACAGGTGGTGGTTGACCACCACCACGTCGGCCGCCAGCGCCTCGCGGCGGGCGGCGAGAACGAAGCATTCCTTGTGGTTCGGGCAATCCTGGCCGAGGCAGTTGTCGCGGGTCGAGGTGACCATGCTCCATACCGGCGAGCTTTCCGGCACATCGCCGCATTCGCCCTTGTCGCCGGTCTGCGAGGTCTTGGCAAAACGGACGATGGCGCGTGCGTGGCCGGCATCCTCGCGTGTCAGGAAGCGGCCGTCGGCCTGCGCGCGTTCGAGGTGGTAGTGGCAGACGTAGTTGGCCCGCCCCTTGAGCAGGGCGGTTTTTACGGGCGCCTGCAACGCTGCCCGAATGGTCGGCAGGTCGCGGTTGAAGAGCTGGTCCTGCAGGTTCTTGGTGCCGGTGGAAACGATGACCTTGCCGCCGGACATCAGCGCCGGCACCAGATAGGCGTAGGTTTTGCCGGTGCCGGTGCCGGCTTCGGCGACGAGCACCCGGTTTTCCTTGATCGCCGCCGCGACGCGCTCGGCCATTTCAAGCTGCTGGCTGCGCAGACGATAGCCGGGGATGCTGCCGGCCAGGAGGCCGGCCGGGGCAAAGACATCGGAGAGCGAGGAAACCATGCGGGGTATTGGAAAAAACCGGCGAAGCGCGAGAACGAATCGTACCAGAACGCCCGCCCAAGGGCTTGTCGAAGGCATGCGTTGCGCACGCCGCAGGCATCATGCCGACGCCTGAATCACCCATCCGCCGAGGATCAACGGCGGGATTCAATCACGAATGATCAATTTCCCCAACGTTTCGTGATCTTCCGGAGACGGTTCCTTCTCGCTGACAGTCTCGCAGAGCGTGGCACGCAACCTGATCCATTCTTCAAAACAGACCTCAGTCACCGCCAGCAGACGGCGTTCTGCAAAGCGCCGCCGATCTCTCCAACCTGACGGCGGCCCCAGCTCGTTATCGCGGCGTTCAACGCGAACCCGCCGTTCCGGCGGCCCCATATCCTGCTGCCGGCGCTCCGAAAAAAGCCGGCGCTCGGGCGCTCCGTCGTCAGCGAAACGACGCTCACCTTCCATCCTGCGCTGGTCGGCGTTTCGTCTTTCGTTGGTAATCCTGTTTTTGCCGACCCGGTTCATGGCACACCTCACTGGCACGTTGAGAGCAGTGTACGCGCACCCGCATTGGCCAGTCGGTGATGTATTTCACGAAAACAGAAAAATGTTGCCGAGGCTGAGAAATCCTGCCGGCAAACAGGGCTACAGGCCGAATATTCCAAGATAGGCGCCGGTGCCCGATGCGCCAAAGCCATAACGGCGTGACGCTGCTTCCACCGCGCGCTGCGACTGATCGGCACGACTCTGGAAGTCTGCCTGACGGCTTTCAAGTTGCTGCACACGGTTGCTCAGGTTGTTGACCGCCGCACCCACGCTGCCGCTGCTGCTCAACTGGCGCGAAGCCGTGGCTTCGGCAGCCCGGCCGACATTGCTCAAGGCCTGCGTTACTGCAGCGGGATTGGTGTTGTACGCGGCTTCCAGTGCCTTGGCATCGACCGCCAGCGAACCATCCTGCTGGATGCGAATGCCGGCGTCGCGAAAAGCTGCTGCATTGTCGGTAACGGTGCGCTGCAACTGGCTGGAGGCCACCTGGGCACGACCATCGTCGGCCAGAACGCCGGCGGGTTTGCCGGCACTGCTACCGGCCGTGACGCTGGCCAGGGCAGAACGTTCATTGTTGTAAGCCGCCACGAAGGCTTCGGCCGCCTTTTTGGTCTCGGCAACGGTACTCACCTGCTTTGCATCCTGCAGATTTCTCGCTGCGGACTGAACACTGGCTGCGGCCGACTGAACCTGCCCAAAAGCCGACAGCCGTACCTTGACACCTTCGGCTTGCCGGGCCAGGGCTTCAACCGGCCGACGAAGCGCGGATGCACCCCCCTCTCCCTGACTGGCATAGAGGGAAGCGATACTGCCAGCGGAGGACCCGGACAACAGCCCGGCTGAAGAGATGGCCATAAGACAAGCAATAACCCAAGAGCGGTACACGCCAGTATAGGGCCAGACAGCCCGAAATCAACCTGCTTGACCGGGGCATGCCTTTGTCACCACAATCATCCCCAAGCCATGCCGGAGAAGTTGATGTCTGATCAGCCCGTTGCCGATTTCACCCTGCCCGCTACCGGCGGCAAGACCATCACCCTCTCTGCCTTGCGCGGCAACCCTGCCGTGCTGTATTTCTACCCCAAGGACAACACCCCGGGCTGTACCACCGAGGCGCAGCAGTTCCGCGATCTGCATGCGGATTTCGCGGCTCTCCGCTGCACCGTTCTGGGCATCTCCCGCGACTCGATCAAGTCGCACGAGAGCTTCAAGGCCAAACAGGAACTGCCCTTCGACCTGATTTCGGATGCAGAAGAAGTGCTCTGTACCCGCTTTGCCGTCATCAAGCAGAAGAAACTCTACGGAAAGGAGGTTCGCGGTATCGAGCGCAGCACCTTTGTCATCGATGCGGATGGCAGGCTGCGCAGGGAATGGCGCGGGGTCAAGGTACCCGGCCATGCCCAGGAAGTGCTGGACTACGTGAGATCCCTTTAGAAAACGCCAACGGAGAGCCCTACACCATGGCCCGCAAACCCGCAGCGCAAGCCGATTCCAAGTCAAAGTCCGAGCCCGTCCACACGAAGATATTCGTCCTCGACACGAACGTGCTGATGCACGATCCGACGAGCCTTTACCGCTTCGAGGAACATGACGTCTATCTGCCGATCATGGTCCTGGAAGAGCTGGACAACAACAAGAAGGGCATGTCGGAAATATCCCGCAATGCCCGTCAGGCGACACGCTCGCTCGACGAAATCGTCAGCAGTTTCGAGAACGGCATCGACGCCGGCATCCCGCTGGAAGCCCCATCCAAGAAACTGGCCAGTGGTCGCCTCTTCGTGCAGACCGAAGCCATCGCCGCCGACCTGCCGGCGGCATTGCCGACCTCGAAGTTCGACAACCAGATCCTGGCAGTCGTCATCCACCTGCAGCGCCGGCACCCGAAGCGCCAGGTCATCCTGGTGTCGAAAGACATCAACATGCGCATCAAGGCCCGCGCACTCGGCCTGGAAGCGCAGGATTACTTCAACGACAAGGTTCTGGAAGATACCGATCTGCTGTACACCGGCATGCGCGAGCTGTCGGCGGATTTCTGGGACAAGCATGGCCAGGGGATGGAGTCCTGGAAGCAGGACAGCCGGACCAAGTACCGCGTCAAAGGCCCGCTCAGTTCGCACATGCTGGTCAACGAGTTCCTCTACATCGAGGACGACCCCAGCTTCGCCGCCATCGTGCGCAATGTCTCCGGCAAAACTGCCGAATTCGAAACGCTGGTTGACTACACCCACCCGAAGAACAGCATCTGGGGAATCACCGCACGCAACCGCGAGCAGAACTTTGCGCTCAACCTGCTGATGAACCCGGAGATCGACTTCATCACCCTGCTCGGCCAGGCCGGCACCGGCAAAACCCTGCTGACCATCGCGGCCGGGCTGACCCAGGTACTGGAATCGAAACTCTACGCCGAGATCATCATGACTCGCGTGACCGTACCCGTCGGCGAGGACATCGGTTTCCTGCCGGGGACCGAGGAAGAGAAGATGACGCCCTGGATGGGGGCGCTCGAAGACAACCTCGATGTGCTCAACAAGACCGACGATCAGGCCGGCGACTGGGGCCGGGCGGCGACGATGGACCTGATCCGCAGCCGGATCAAGATCAAGTCGCTCAACTTCATGCGCGGCCGCACCTTCCTCAACAAGTATCTGATCATCGACGAAGCGCAGAACCTGACGCCGAAGCAGATGAAGACATTGATCACCCGCGCCGGCCCCGGCACCAAGGTGGTCTGCCTCGGCAACATCGCGCAGATCGATACGCCTTACCTCACCGAAGGCAGTTCAGGCCTGACCTATGTGGTGGATCGCTTCAAGGGATGGGACCATTCGGGCCACATCACCCTGCAACGCGGCGAACGTTCACGTCTCGCCGATCACGCGGCCGAAGTACTCTAGGCGTTACCAAGCGCTACCGGGCGGGGGTTACAGCAACCCCTGCCCGCGCAGTGCGCCAACGATCACCCGCGCGAATTCCGCCGAACTCTTGCGCGCATCCTCCGGCGCAAACGTCTCGGTCGTTCCGGACCAGACCAGATGTTCACCCACCACCTGCCAGAGGTTGGTTTCCAGCGTCACCACCTCGTAGTTGTAGGTGCTTGGTGGCATGACCATGGCGGATGAATAGTAGTTGTAGAAGCCGCGCCGATAGCCGACCGCCGGCATCACCATGACCTGACCGGGATAGACATTGACGCGCTTGTCGATGCCGACCAGTCGCGTGGTCAGAACACCATCCGCACCGGAGCGCGCCACCATCGCCTTCACCTTCTCGATGTCGGTTTCGCTGACACCGGAGCCCAGCGTGTAGCTGGGAATCGCCGAAACACCCGCGGCCTGCAGGCTCTTCGAAAACTCGTCCTCGAAGACGCGGCGATTGGCACCATCCTCGCCAAAGCCGATGACCAGCACGCGCTTGAACGGCACCCCGCGAAATTCGGTATCGCGCCAGGTATTGGTCAGTTGCGTCTGCGCGGAGCAGGCTGCCAACAACAGGCCGATTAGCAGGGGGAAAATTTGTCTGGCTCTCATCGCTACCTCCTTAGCATCCCAGTCTAGGGTCTGCGCGAGTCTGATACAATCATGCCCATCCAAAAAGGCCGTGTCATGTGACGCGGCCTTGTCGCTTTTGCAGTGGAGGTTTCGTGAAAAGACGCGACTTCATCGCCGCTGCCGCAGCCACCCTGTTGCCGATCGCCGGCAGCAGCGATGCGATTGCTGCGCCAACCGGCACCCGTAAGAAAACACCGGCCAAACCCGCCCAGAATCAGAAAAAGGGCGCTACGGCCAGCAAGAAGCCGGCAGACCCGGTGCAGGCCAATGAGACACGCGTTGCGGCAGCATCCCTGCCAGAAACACCGGTCTCGCCCTGGCGCACCTACGACCTGACGACGCGCATCGAGATCAAGCGTACCCGCGGTGTGACCCGTCTCTGGCTGCCGCTGGCCATGTACAAGGACACGCCCTGGCAGCGTGCGCTCGGCCATAACTGGCAGGGCAACTTCGAACGTGCCGGCGTCTACCGTGACCCCGCTGCGGAAATGGAAGTGTTCACCGCTGAATGGAAAGACGGGGTCACGCCAGTACTCGAACTCGTCGGCCAGATCGAGACGCAGGACCGCCATTTCGACGTGACCAAGAAGCATTGCGCCCCGGAACGCGGCGAGATCCTGCGCCGTAACCTGCAGAGTACCGAACTGATGCCGATCAACGAGAAGACGCGCGAAATCGCCGAACGCATCGTTGGCCGCATCAAGGATCCACTGGCGCAGGGCAAGGCGATCTACGACTGGGTTGCCGATCGCGCCATCCGCGACCCGGAAACCCCGGCGCTATCGGCCGGCGGCATCGACACGCCGCCGGAACTGGCCAACGCGCTCGGGCGCAATGCCGGCCACGCCCTGCTCTTCGTCGCCCTCAGCCGCGCCATCGGCCTGCCGGCACGCCCGGTCTTCGGCCTGCGTGTCGATTATTCTCGCCTGCTGCCCAGCCTCGGCAAGATCGGCGAACTCAATCGCGCCTTCAATTGCCGCGCCGAATTCTATGCCCCGGGTTACGACTGGATTCCGGTCAACCCGGCCGACCTGCGTCAGGCAGTGCTGGAAGAAAAGCTGGCACCGGACGACGGCAAGCTGACCGTGCTGAAAAAATTGCTCTTCGGCTACTGGGAAATGAACTGGGTCGGCCTCAACACCGCCCTTGAAGTTACGCCACGCAGCAGCAACAGCAAGCCGTTGCCCTTCCTCGCCACACCACATGTGGAAACGGCGGATGGCGTGCTCGACACCGCCGACCCGGAGCGATTTGGTATCAGTATCAAGGCCTCGCGCAGCGAAGCCTGACGCCTGAAAGCGTGCTGCGGGAACCCGATGGCACAACGCGCCGATCAGTTCCCGCGACCGCCTCCCGGATGCCCGCCGCCGGAATGGCCACCACCGCCAGAGCGTCGATCAGGGGGATTGTTGCGACCACTTTGCTCACGCTTGTTGCCGGACTCATGCAGCTGATGTTGGCCGGTACCGCTGGATTTTTTGGCATTGCCCGGCTGATGCTCTTCCATGCGCTGCCGCCCGCTGTCGAAACGCTGGCGGTTTTCCTGGCGCTTCAGTTCTGCCTTGTCCCTGCGCTCCTGCTGTACTTGAGTGCGCTGTTCGGCGTTGCGTGCCCTCTCACCATCGCGCTGGCGTGAATGCTCGGCGCCACGCACCGCCCGACCTTCATCAAGTTTCTGTCGGCGCTCCTTGATGGTCTCGATACGCTGGCTGCGTTTGGTGTCGACCTGCTGCCTGACTTTTTCATGCAGGTTCTGGAAACGGTTATCCAGACCTGCGGGGCGAAAGAAGGTGGGAACCGATGACAGCACGCGCGGTTTCGACTTGCCGGAAAGCGACACGAAACCAGCCTGATTCGGACGCACTTCCGTTTGACCATGCTGGGTGGAAAGCAGCGTCGCACCGTGGTTCACCTTGTCGTAGGTGCCCGCCTCGCCGTCGCTACCGCCTTTGGCAATGACCATCGTTTCGTGGTCGGTGCCGCGCACGCCGATGGTGGCGGTCGGAGTGCGAATCGCATAGCCCTTCGGGTTGTACTTGCCGATCCATCCGGTCACTGAACGCAGCGCACCCTGCACCAGCGCAATGATGCTGGTGTCGCTGCTGCCGCCCTCTGCCTTGTATTTTGCGATGCGCATCCGGGTGTTCGGCCGCAGGGCAATCTGGCCCTCGTCTTCCATCGCCAGATGCACCTCACCGTCGGCGCCCGTAACGATGCTATCGCCTTCGTTGACGATTTCGCCGATTTTCGCGGGCCGCATGTTGCTTGCCGGATCGTAGATGCGCGCATCGCCCTGTACTTCCTCGACACGCCCGGCAGGCGTTTGCTGCGCCGAGGCAAGTAGCGGCGCCAGGAGCAACCAGAAACAAAACAGGATTTTCATGCAGCACCCCACGAAGACCACCTGACGGAAGTCTAGCGCGGAGTCGCAGATAGCGGTTAGTAGCTGCCCGGCGCGGCGAAGTTCTCGAAGCGCGTGTATTCGCCGAGGAAGGTCAGGCGTACGGTACCGATCGGGCCGTTACGCTGCTTGCCGATGATGATTTCGGCACTACCCTTTTCCTGCGTATCCGGGTTATAGACCTCGTCCCGGTAGATGAACATGATCACATCGGCATCCTGCTCGATGGCGCCCGATTCACGCAGGTCGGACATCACCGGGCGCTTGTTCGGGCGCTGTTCAAGCGAGCGGTTGAGCTGTGACAGGGCGATCACCGGGCACTCCAGTTCCTTGGCCAGGCTCTTCAGCGAACGTGAAATTTCGGAGATTTCAGTCGCCCGGTTCTCACCCTGGCTGCTGCCCGACATCAGCTGCAGGTAGTCGATGACGATCAGGCCGAGCTTGCCGCACTGGCGGTGCAGGCGGCGCGCGCGCGCGCGCAGGTCGATCGGGTTCAGCGCTGGTGTCTCGTCGATGTAGATCGCTTTCTCGTGGATCTTGCCCAGTGCATAGGAGAGCCGCGACCACTCGTCATCATTGAGCTTGCCGGTACGCACACGATGCTGATCGAGACGACCGACCGAAGCGAGCATACGCATGGCCAGCTGGGCGCCGCCCATTTCCATCGAGAACACCGCCACCGGAGCGCCGTAATCGATGGCCACGTACTCGGCCATGTTCAGCGCCAGCGAGGTCTTGCCCATCGACGGACGACCGGCAACGATCACCAGATCGCCTGGCTGCAGGCCGGAGGTCATCTTGTCGAGGTCGTTGTAGCCGGTGGGAATGCCGGTAATGTCCGAGGGGTTGTCGCGGTCGTGCAGTTCCTGGATGCGCTCGACCACCTGCGTCAGTAGTGGATTGATGTGCTGGAAGCCGGTCTGGTGACGCATGCCGGATTCGGCAATGGCGAAAACCTTGGCCTCGGCTTCGTCAAGCAGCGTCTTCGGCTCGCGGCCGAGCGGATTCAATGCGCTTGAAGCAATTTCGTCGCCGGCGGTGACCAGTTGGCGCAGGATCGCGCGCTCACGAACGATTTCGCCATAACGCCTGATGTTCGCTGCCGACGGCGTGTTCTGCGCCAGTTCGCCGAGGTAGGCCAGCCCGCCTGTATGCTCGGTATCACCCGCAGCGTCGATGGCCTCGGCCACCGTCACCACATCGACCGGTTTGGCGCGCTCCAGCATGCGCTGGATGGCGCGGTAGATACGGCGGTGCTCGTCGCGATAGAAGTCGCCTTCGGAAACCAGATCGCTGATCTTGTCGTAAGCCTGATTGTCGAGCAGCAGGCCGCCAAGAACCGATTGCTCCGCCTCGATCGAATGCGGCGGAATGCGCAGCGCGGCAATGGCGGGGTCGATCGGGGTCTGCTGCTGTCTTTTCTGAAATTGGGCCATGGTTCCGGTCGCTTCAAGGGAGGGAGGAGTTTACCCGCCCATGCCTAAAACAGAAAGCAGTGCCCACTGCCGGGGCCTCTGGGGCAGCGATCCCGTAGAATGCGACTATTCGATGCAATCCTGAAGCCAATGAGCCACGCCCGCGCAGTTTTCCTGATGGTCCTCGTCACCCTGCTGTGGAGCATTGCCGGGGTCGTCACGCGCCATCTCGACGCAGCCCACAGCTTTGAAGTCACTTTCTGGCGCAGCTTCTTCAACGCCATCGCACTGGCCATCGCGCTCACCGCAATGCGCGGGCCGAAACTCTGGAAAAGCCTGCCCGGCTGGCCTCGAACGGTCTGGGTATCGGGCCTCTGCTGGGCGGTCATGTTCACCGCCTTCATGCTCGCCATCACGCTGACGACTGTCGCCAACGTGTTGGTGACCATGGCCCTTGGACCGCTCGTCACCGCCCTGTTCGCCCTGTTCTTTCTCGGTCACCGCCCGCCATCGCGGACATGGCTGGCCATCGTCATTGCCGGCAGCGGTATCGCCTGGATGTTCGGTCGGGAAGCGCAGGCCGGCGTCTCGTTGACCGGCACGCTTGTCGCCTTGGCCGTACCCATCGCCGCAGCCGTCAACTGGACGATACTGCAGCATATTCACCAGCACCCGCGTAACGGGGAGCAACCTGTTCAGGACATGCTGCCGGCCGTATGGATCGGCGCAGTGCTGTCGTCCGCCATGACATTGCCCCTCGCCTGGCCGATGCAATCCTCGACGCACGATCTCGCCCTGCTGGCCCTCCTCGGCAGCGTACAACTGGCCATCCCCTGCCTCCTTGCGGTGCGCCTTGCCCGCGAACTGCCCGCGCCGGAAATCTCATTGCTGGCACTGCTGGAAGTCGTCTTTGGTGTGGCCTGGGCCTGGCTTGGCGCCGGCGAGCAGCCATCGACCAATACGCTGGTGGGAGGCGGGCTGGTGCTGGCCGCTCTGGTCAGCAATGAAATGCTGGCCATGCGAAACCGGGTACCCGCCTGAAGCATGCCAATATCTGCAATGGATGCCTGAGCGCACCTGAAAAACAAAAAGCCCCGGAATTTCTCCCGGGGCTTTTGCATGTCTGCACCGCCAGTTGGCGGCTGAAACACGAATGACCGATTAGGCCTCGCCGCTCACCTTGACGGTGATCTGGGCAACGACGTCGGTGTGCAGCGAGACGTCCAGCGGGGTTTCGCTGACCGTCTTGAGCGGGCCGTTCGGCATGCGAACGTTGGACTTTTCGATGTCGAAACCCTTGGCCTTGAGGCCTTCGGCGATGTCGGCGTTGGTCACGGAACCGAACAGACGGCCATCGACACCTGCCTTGCGGCTGATCTCGACGACAACACCGGTCAGCTTTTCGGCCAGAGCCTGGGCAGCAGCCAGCTTCTCGGCGGCGGCCTTTTCCAGTTCGGCGCGACGGACTTCAAACTCCGCCTTGGCAGCCGGTGTGGCACGCTTGGCCATACCGCGCGGGATCAGGAAGTTGCGGGCGTAGCCATCCTTGACCTTGACGAGATCGCCGAGGTTACCGAGGTTGATGACCTTATCCATGAGAATGATTTGCATGGTCGTATCCTCAGATTACTGGTGGTTATCGGTGTAGGGCATCAGAGCCAGGAAGCGGGCGCGCTTGATGGCGACCGACAGCTGACGCTGGTAACCGGCCTTGGTACCGGTCAGGCGGGCCGGCATGATCTTGCCGTTTTCGACGATGAATTCCTTCAGGACTTCAACATCCTTGTAGTCGACGTATTCGACCTTGTCTGCAGTGAAGCGGCAGAACTTGCGGCGCTTGAACAGGCCACCACCACGCTTCGGCTTCTTGTCATCCTTCTTCTTGAAGAATCGTGCCATTTCAGTTTCCTTCCAAAAATTCGATCTGTTCTATGTGCAGTACCAGTTGCTTGCTGTTGCGGCTTTTGGCGGCGAGGAATCCGGTCACTTTGACACGGGATCCCGGTGTTGCCGCCTGCAGCCACTTTGCCGAATCACCCAGGCCGATGGCCGGGATTTCACATTCGACCTGCCTTGCGCTGCCTGCCTCGATCTGTTCAGACTCATGCCGGATTCGGCACTCTGTCACCGGAACACCTGCCGGCGTATAGCGCACGGCAAGTCGTTCGATCAGGCTACCGGTCAGTTCAACGCGGTTCAGCAAGCTCCTGGTATCGCGATTCGCGATGATCAGGCTGCAGCCGGGGCCGGAGCGGCTTCGGCAGCAACTTCGGCGACAGCTTCGCCACGACCTTCCATCAGCGACTTCGACTTCTCTTCCTTCATCATCGGCGACGGGGAAGTGACAGCAGCCTTCATCTTGACGGTCAGGTGGCGCAGCACGGCGTCGTTGAACTTGAAGGCATGCTCCAGTTCAGCGAGGGTCTCGCCGTCGCACTCGATGTTCATCAGAACGTAGTGCGCCTTGTGGATTTTCTGCAGCGGGTAAGCCAGCTGACGACGGCCCCAGTCTTCGAGGCGGTGGATCAGGCCGTTGCGCGAGGTAACGAGCGACTTGTAGCGCTCGACCATCGCCGGAACCTGCTCGGATTGGTCCGGATGGACGATGAAACAAACTTCGTAATGACGCATGGACACTCCTTTTGGTAAAAGCCCCCCGTCATGCGAAACGGTGGAGCAAGGTGGAAAAAACGTAAGCCGAAGATTATAGCGGGGATTTGGCTTGATTATCAAGCCTTTTATGCGATTTTGCCGGCAAGCCGGGCGATTTCAGCCAAGCACCGCCGCGGGCAGCGGCACCAGCCGACAACCCTTCTCCTGCAAGGACTCCCTGATCATCGCGGCAGCCGAAACCGCCTGCGGCCCGTCGCCATGCACGCAGATGCTGTGGAACGGCGTTTTCAGCACCTTGCCGGAGGCGCAGACGATGCCGTCCGCCTCGACGAAACGCAACACATGCGCCATGCAGTCCTCAGCCGAGTGCAGCACAGCACCGGGCTGCGAACGTGGCACGAGGTTGCCTTCATCGGTGTAGGCGCGGTCGGCGAAGATTTCGATGCCAACCGCCAAACCGGCCGCCGCGCTGACCCGTTGCAACTGCGACAGCGCCGGTGCGAGCAGGATCAGCGATGGATCGAAAGCCTGCACCGCGCGCACCACCGTGGCAGCGAGCGCCGCATCCTCGCAGGCCATGTTGTTCAGCGCGCCATGCGGCTTCACGTGCGTCAGCACGCCACCTTCGGCGCGGGCGATGCCGGCCAGTGCGCCGATCTGGTAGATCAGCATGGCTTCGAGTTCGGCGGCCGGAATCTGCATCGCGCGTCGGCCAAAACCCTGCAGGTCGGGGAAGGACGGATGGGCGCCCAGGCTGACGCCGGCATCCAGCGCCTGGCGCACGGTACGCCGCATCACCAGCGGATCACCGGCATGGAAGCCGCAGGCGATGTTGGCCGAGCCGACGATCTGCAGCAGTTCGGCATCGCTGCCCATTTCCCATGCGCCGAAGCTTTCGCCGAGGTCGGCATTCAGGTTCAGTTGTTTCATCGCAGACTCCAGAATTCCATTCCGTTCAATCGGGCAAGACCGCATTGACCATGCCGCTGAGTAAATTGCCGCCGTAGAGGGCGTCGAGATCCACACTTCCCTGATCGATCAGCGGCACCAGGTTAGCAATCGTCTCGCGCAACGCCAATTCCCGATCCCGGGCAGCCGCCTCCGCTTCGGCCACCGACACCGGCACAAACCGCAGCGCTGCGCCCACCGGCAACACCGCCAGACGAGGCAGATCGGCCGAAATCACCGTGGCGATCTTCGGATAGCCGCCAGCGGTTTGCCCGTCGTTCAGGAGAACGATCGGCTTGCCGTTGCCCGGCACCTGGATCGAGCCGGGCACCGTTGCGTCGGAGGCGATATCCGCCCCCTTCTCGGGCAGATGAACCAGCGTGACACCGTCCAGACGCATGCCCATCCGGTCGGACTCGGCGGTAACGCGCAGCGGTGCAGCGAAAAACGACGCCAGCGTGGCCGCTGCAAAGTAGTCGGCCTGCGGCCCCGGCACAACCCGAATCGTCATTTCTGCCGCTTCCGCTGCTTCCGGCGTTGGCATGGTCGCCAGCCTCAGATCATGCCCGCTCGCTGCCACGGCTTCCAGCACATCGCCCGCACCGAGCAGCCGGCCAAAGCCGGCGCGGGCGTAGGTTGAGGCACTGCCCAGCAAACGCGGGCAGTTCAATCCAGCCACGGCGACATAGCCGACCCGCGAGCCGAGCGTCATGCCGCAACGCAACTGTTGCCCCGGCAGCAGTTGCACGCTGCGCCAGCCCGATACCTTTTCCCGGCGATCTTCGCTGCCGATCACTTCCACCGAAAAATGCCCGGCCAGCCCGACGCGCAGCGGTTCTGCTTCGGCACGCAAGACCAGGCCGCCGCCGAAGAACTCGATCGCCGCCGCATCCTGTGCATTGCCGACAAGAGCATTGGCGATACGCAGCCAGCCGAGCTCCAGCGCACCGGCACGCGGCACCCCGACCTTGCGCAGGCCCGTCCGCCCTGAATCCTGCACGGAAGCCAGCGCCCCGGGAAACACGACGCGCAGCGTTGCGGCGTTTCTGTTCATGCCGCCTCCGCGGGAACGAGGTACTCGACAGGCACCTCACCCGACCCCTGCCAACGGCGCTCAATGTGCATGAATTCGGCCGCATCGATGGCGTAAAAACCGACGCAGTCGCCGGGCAGAAAGAGCGCAGCGCCCGGCCAGTGCGGCGAGAACAGCGGCACCGGACAACGGCCGAGCAGATGCCAGCCACCCGGGCTTTCCCACGGATAGATCGCCGTCAGCCGGCCCGCCGTGGCCACGCTGCCTGCCGGCACACGCACACGCGGCTCCTGCCGCCGTGGCAGCGCCAGCATTTCGGGCAGATCGCCCATGAAGGGGAAGCCGGGAAGAAATCCCAGCATGTAAACCCGATAGACCGTTGATGCATGCAGCCGGACAATCTCTTCCGGCGAAACACCGACTGACGATGCCATGCCCTCCAGATCAGGCCCGAATTCGTTGCCATAGCAGACCGGCAGCCGCCAATGCCGGGCATTCCGTGAAGCTACAGCTACCGCACCCGACACCTCGGACGGCAGCACCGGATCAATCTCGGCACGCGACGTCAGCAGCGGGTCATAAACGACGGTCAGCGAACGGAAGGTCGGCACCGTCTCGACGACTCCCGGCAATCGCCCACTGGCCATGGCCGCCCGAACGGCCAGATCCAGTGCATCGACGCGAGCCAGCAACGCCGGATCGACACCATCACCAAACTCAACGGTGACGGCGGTATCGCCGACATTCAGGAAACGGGGCCACATCGGCGGACGCTATGCGCGGAGCAAAATCAAAGGGCCGAGGCAGACGCCGCGCGTGCCGCCTGATCGTAGCGCCCGGAGAGGGTACGCAGCATTCTGGCGAGATCGCCGAGGCGTGCATTTTCATCTTCTGCGCCGGAGAAGCCCGGCAGCAGACAGGCTTCACGCACATCCCGGTAGCGCAGGCAGGCATCGACGCCGGCATCGGTCGCAGCAAAGAAGACCTCCTTGCCATGCTTGGCGCTTTTAACCAGCCCGAGCGCAGCAAGCTTCTTCAGCGAATAGGAAACCACGTGCGTGTCCTCGACATTCAACACAAAGCAGATATCGGCCAGTTTCTTCTCGCTCTGCCGGTGCGTCACGTGGTGCAGCACCAGCACATCGATGGGGGTCATGTCGCTGACGCCGGTGGCCGCCATGCAGCGCATCATCCAACGTGAGAAGGCATGCCACGCGAGGATCATGCCGAACTCCATCTCTGAAAGTTCCGGCACTTTGGACGACACCAGATGTGCCGAGGAAACGATGCGCCCACCGGCCGGATCATCCGCCACTGGCGCAGTCCGTGCCGCACTCCCTGTCTTCTTGGCCATATTTCCTCCAAAAAACATCAACGATTTGTTGACAATTTATAGCACCAATCTCATTCTAACAACCACATTGCCACGCACCGGATATTTCATGGCAAACCAGCGTCATAATGTCGCCACACCCACCCACTTCGAGGAGACGAAATGAAACTGCCAGCACCGCTCTGCAAGACAGCAATTGCCTTGGCCACCATAGGCCTGACCTTCGCCGCCTCGGCCCAGACCAAGTGGGACATGCCGACGCCCTACCCGGCCACTAACTTCCACACCGAGAACATCCAGCAGTTCGCCGGCGACGTCGACAAGGCCACGGCCGGCAAGCTCAAGATCACCGTCCACGCCAACGGCGCGCTGTTCAAGGCTAACGAGATCAAGCGTGCGGTACAGGGCGGGCAAGCGCAGATCGGCGAAATCATCATTTCCGGCGCCGCCAATGAAGACCCGCTGTTCGCGCTCGACACCATCCCCTTCCTTGCCACCAGCTACGGCGAGTCGAAGGCACTGTGGCAAGCCTCGCGCGCCAAGGTCGAGGAGAAGTTCGCCAAGCAGGGGCTGAAGGTGCTGTTCTCCGTGCCGTGGCCACCGCAGGGCATCTACTCGAAAGGGCCGCTGAACGCCTCGGCCGACCTCAAGGGTGTGAAGATCCGCTCCTATAGCCCGACCGTGGCCCGCATGATCGAGCTGATGGGCGCCCAGCCGGTGACCGTTCAGGCTGCCGAACTGACCCAGGCGCTGGCCACCGGCGTCGTCTCGGCCAACATCACCTCGGCCGCCACCGGCTACGACTCGAAGAGCTGGGAACAACTGACCTATTACTTCGATGTCCAGGCCTGGTTGCCGAAGAACGTGGTGCTGGTCAACCAGAAGCAGTTCGATGCGCTCGACAAGGCAACGCAGCAAGCCGTGACGAAGGCTGCCGCCGATGCCGAAGCGCGCGGCTGGAAGACTTCCGAGGAAAAGACGATCTGGTACGTCGAGCAGTTGAAGAAGAACAACATGAAGGTGTTGCCGCCCTCGGCTGAACTGAAGAAGGACCTGGTCGGCATCGGCGACAAGATGACCAAGGAGTGGCTGGAGAAGGCCGGTGCCGACGGGCAGGCCGTGCTCGACGCCTACCGCAAGTCGGTCAAGAAGTAAGTCATCCTCCAGCGGGAAAGGCCACCCTTGCGGTGGCCTTTCTTCAACCTCTACCCATAGCGGCGATGCGCAACCTGCTCAACCTCCTCTACCGCGGCACCGGCGCCCTCGCCGCACTGTTCATGATCGGCGTGCTGATCATGGTCATTGCCGGCATCGTCACGCGCGAGCTGGGCATCTACGTTCGCGGCACCGACGACTACGCCGGCTACTGCATGGCGGCCGCCGGTTTTCTGGCGCTGGCCTACACCTTCAAGCATGGCGAACACATCCGTGTCACGCTGATCATCGAACGGCTTTCCGGCAAGCCGCGCCAGCTGCTGGAATGGCTGACGCTGGCTTTCGGCTCGGCCATTGCCTGCACGCTCGCCTTCTACAGCCTGCGCCTGGTGCTCAACTCACACGAGTTCAACGACATCTCGCAGGGCGTGGACGCCACGCCGCTGTGGATTCCGCAGATCGGCATGGCCGTCGGCACCGTGGTGCTGGCCATCGCCTTCCTCGACGACCTGCTGCTGATGACCCTGGGGCGCCCGGTCGCCCGCCTGGCGAAGCACAGCCAGGAACCGGCGCACATGGAATGATCGCCAGACCCTTCGATACGCCCGCGATGCGGGCTACTCAGGGCGAACGGCTGATCCTGACGCCTCTGCCGTTTCTGACGCTCCTGCCGTTCGTGGTGAGTAGCCGCCGCGCGGATGTAT
>JAUPVD010000121.1 GCA_030917225.1 Pseudomonadota bacterium | reverse complement strand
GCCGGCAAGGGCGCCATGCGTCCGGCCGGAAAGCCGCAACCGCAGGAAGTCGTGGTCAGGAAACCTGTCAGCCACGGTCAACACTGAAATCACACCAAAATCAAAGGAAATCCATCATGAACAAAATGCTTCTGGGCGCCTTGGCAGCTGTTGGACTGGGCGCCGCAACCGCCGGGGTCGTTGTCATGGCCGGCATCGTCGATGTCGGGGCCGATACCCCTCATAGTTCCTTCACCTACCAGGCGCTGACGTTTGCCCGCGAAAGGGCCATTGCCAGCCGCACCGGTGACATCCAGGTTCCGGCTGATCTTGCCGATCCCGAGCGGGTCCGACGCGGGGCGGGCAATTATGCGGCCATGTGCGTCAATTGCCACTTGTCGCCGGAGGCTCCCGACTCGGAAATACGCAAGGGGCTCTATCCCACGCCACCCAATCTGTCGGAGAAGCCGACATCACCCCCTTCACGTGATGCCGCCCGCGATTTCTGGATCATCAAGCACGGCATCAAGGCTTCCGGCATGCCTGCCTGGTCGAAGGGCGGCATGGAAGACGAAGCCATTTGGGATCTGGCAGCCTTTCTGCAAAAGATGCCTTTGTTATCGGCGCCCGCTTATGAGCAACTGGTGGCGGCGAGCGACGGGCACTCGCATGGCGGAGTCGCGGGCCACGACCATGGGCATGACGACCACGAAGCAAAGCCTGCCGAGGTGCCTGAAAAGCCGGCGGGCAAGAGCAAAAAAGCCGACGGTCACGACCATGGAGCGCACAAGCACTAAGCGGTCAAACATTACAAAAATGTAATCAGCGGGACAGCCAATTGTTGGCATTGGCTATCCATACTGACGCCACTCGATTCAAACAGGAGCCTCGCCATGCTTAACCCCGTCCTTGTTCTCGCCTTGATCACAGCCTTCGGTGCCGGCCTTTCCTCCGCCGCAACGGCAGGCGAAATGGTCGATGTCTACAAGAGCCCGAACTGCGGTTGCTGTGGCAAGTGGATTGACCACCTGAAGGACGCGGGCTTCGAGGTTCGCGCGCACAATGTCATGGACGTCCCGGCAGCCCGGAAGCAACTGGGGATGCCAGACCGCCTCGGTTCCTGCCATACCGCCAAGGTGGCCGGCTATGTGGTCGAAGGCCACGTGCCGGTTGCCGACATCCAGCGACTGCTCTAGGAAAAACCGAAAGCCCTCGGCATCGCGGTGCCCTCGATGCCGCCCGTATCTCCCGGCATGGAGAGCCCCAAGCCGGTTCCCTACAACACGCTGCTGGTACAGGCCGGTGGTGCAACCACCGTATTTGCCAAACACTGACCCCTATTCCTCAACAGGAGAAAACCATGAAAGCACTCTTCACCTCAACCCTGATCGCCCTCGTCACCTTGGGTGCTGCGCCGGTTCAAGCGGCTGGCGATCACGCCGGCCACGGCATGGCGATGCAGGCAACTGCTTCCACAGAAATGCAGATGGTTGATGGCGTAGTCAAGAAAGTCGACAAATCGGCCGGCAAGGTGACGCTCTCCCATGGGCCGTTGACCAATCTGAGTATGCCGGCGATGACCATGGTTTTCCGGGTCAAGGATGTGAACTGGCTTGATCAGATGAAGGCGGGCGACAAGATTCGCTTCATGGCTGACAATGTCAATGGCGCGGTAACCATTGTGCATTTCGAACCGGCCAAATAACAATGAGGGCGATGGCATTCCGGGGTAAGCCACCCGGAGTGCTCATCGCTTTGTGAAGTCGCGTTTCACAGGGAGGTCGTATGCGACGATTCAGGCTTGCCCCCATTTTCGCCTTGCTAATGGCCATCGGCTTGGGCATGCCCGCACTGGCTCAGGAACCGGCTATCGGCGCTTCGGTCGACAGCCTGCTCGATTTCGCCAAGACGCGGAACCCCGAGTACGCGGCAATGTAGGCGGAAGCGGAGGCCTCCGGCCAACGCATTACATCCGCCGGGGCGCTGCCCGACCCCAAGTTCCGGGCCGAGTTGCGGGACATTACCCGCATGGGCGAGCAGAACGCCACGCTTTCCCCAAGTCGCGTCGGCAGCACCAAGTATCTGTTGATGCAGGATATCCCCTGGTTCGGCAAGCGCGACCTGAAGCGAGAGATTGCAGCGCTTGAAGCCGACGGCGCCAAGGGTCGTGCGCTGGGCACATGGGCCGATGTGGCCGGGCGGATCAAAGTCAATTTCGCCCAGCTTTATTACGTGCATCGCAACGAGCAATTGACCCGGGAAATCCTCGACCTGATGACCCGCCTGGAAAAGGTCGCCCAGGTACGCTATTCCGGCGGCCTGGCGGCGCAGCAGGATGTCATCCGCGCCCAGGTCGAGCAGACCAACATGCGCAACGAGTTGATTGCCTTGGAAACCGAGCAGCACCACCTGCATGCCCGGCTGAACGCTTTGCTGGCTCGCCCAAACAATGCGCCGTTGCAGGTGCCAGCCCAGTTGCGCAAGCTGCCGGCGCCGGTGACGCTGGATTACGCCACGCTGGAAGATCGCGTGCGTGCCCGCAATCCCCTGCTCTTCGTGGAAGACGCGCGGATCAAGGCGGCCGAAAAGAGCCGCGAACTGACCTACAAGAACCGCTACCCGGATTTCACCTTTGGCGTATCCCCCATCCAGTACCAGAACGGCATCAAGGAATGGGAGTTGATGGTCGAACTGAATATCCCGCTGCAACAGTCTTCGCGTCGGGCGCAGGAGCGGGAATCCGAGTCGATGCTCAATGCCGCCCGTTCGCGCAAGGAGGCCACCACCAACCAGGTCTCCGCCGAACTGGCCGAGGCGCTGTCCGGCATTGAAGCCGCCCGTCGCACGGAAAACCTGCTGACCAACAGCCTGCTGCCGGAGGCCGAACTGACCTTCAAGGCGGCGCTGGCCGGCTACGAGACCGGCAAGGTGGATTTTGCCACCTTGCTCGATGCCCAACGCCAAATCCGGCAGGCCAGACAAAACCAGCTTAAAGCCCAAGTCGACGCCCAGATGCGTCTGGCCGAAATCGAACGT
>JAUPVD010000120.1 GCA_030917225.1 Pseudomonadota bacterium | reverse complement strand
TGGAAATCAGTGCGGCGACAAGGGTTGGAGTCCTCTTCGGCGGGGAAGTTCGGATCAGCCGCCGTGCCTCAGGCCTTGACGTGCAACCCGCACTCTTTCGTGTCGGCATTTTCCCACCACCAGCGGCCGGAGCGTACATCTTCGCCGGGGGTCACGGCGCGCGTACAGGGTGCACAGCCGATCGACGGATAGAACTTGTCATGCAACGCGTTGTAAGGGACGCCATGCTGCTTGAGGTAGGCCCAGACTTCCTTTTCGCTCCAGTCGGCGAGCGGATTGAATTTCTCCAGCCCGTTGCCGTCGTCGAAGCTGCGTACCGGCAGGCCGTCGCGGGTGGCCGACTGCTGGGCGCGCATGCCGGTGATCCAGGCCTTCTTGCCAGAGAGCGCACGCTGCAGCGGCTCGACCTTGCGCACGAAGCAGCAGCCCTTCCTGAGCTCGACCGATTCGTAGAAGGCGTTGATGCCCTTGTCGCGGACGAAGGGCTCGAGCAGCTCGTGGCGCGGCGTATAGACCTTGAGCTTCAAGCCATAGTGCTTCTGTACCTCGGCCATCAGGTCGTAGGTTTCCAGCGGCAGGCGGCCGGTGTCGAGCGAGAAGATCTCGATGTCGAGCTTTTCCCTGACGATCAGGTCGGTCAGCACCATGTCCTCGGCGCCGAGGCTGTTGGCGAAGGTGACCGGCGAGAAATCGCGGGCGATCTCGGCCAGCAGTTTCTTCGCGGCGTCGGTCTTGGCGGCGGTCGAGGCGAGCAGGGCGTCGTTGAGGGTGATGTTGATCGACATATTTTTACGCAGCGCGGCGGCGGAAGAGGGGTTGAGTCTGGTCGACGGCCGCCTGATACGGCGCCTTGAAGGTTTCGAAGGCGCCGAGGGCCTTCTCGATGCTCTTGTCGGCGCGTAGCGCGAAGGCGTCAAAGCCGCAGCGGGCCATCAGGAACAGCTGGTCCTGCAGCACGTCGCCGATGGCGCGGATTTCGCCCTGGTAGCCGTAGCGCTCGCGCAGCAGGCGGGCGGTCGAGTAGCCGCGGCCATCGACAAACTTCGGGAAATTCACGCCGATGACCGGGAGTTGGGCGAGGTCGGCGTCGATAGCTTCCGGGCCTTCGCCAGCATCGAGCCAAACGCCGACCGGGGTACCGCGGGCCAGTAGTTCAGTCTTGCGTGCCACCCAAACGGCCAACGGTACCAGCACAGCACCGGCTGGCAGCGCGACGGTCTCGGCAACTTCGCCTTCAGCCAGCTTGAGCAGGGTGTAGTCATCGGCAACAGCCTGACGGTTCTTGATGATCTTGGTCATGGTCATATTCCTCAGGCGGCGGCCTTCAGGCGGGCCTTGTCGCCATAGACGGCAACCTTGAACGGGTCGGCGCCGAGACGGCGGAAGGTATCGATGAAGCGCTCGTCATCAAAGCGCTGGGCGATGTAGAAACGGACGATCTTCTCGATCACGTCCGGTACATCGGCCGCAGCGAACGACGGGCCGATGACCTTGCCGAGGCGGGCGTCGTTGCCCTGCTCGCCGCCGAGGGTGATCTGGTACCACTCCTCGTTGCCCTTGTCGACGCCGAGGATACCGATATTGCCGACGTGGTGGTGACCGCAGGAGTTCATGCAGCCGGAGAAGTTGAGTTCGATGTCGCCGATGTCCCACAGGTAGTCGAGGTCGTCGAAGCGCGCCTGCACGGCGTTGGCCACCGGGATCGAGCGGGCGTTGGCGAGGTCGCAGAAATCGCCGCCGGGGCAGACGATCATGTCGGTCAGCAGGCCGATGTTCGGCGTGGCGAAACCGGCGGCCTTGGCTTCCTGCCACAGCGCGAACAACTGGCGCTGTTCGACATCGGCCAGCACCAGATTCTGCTCGTGCGTGACGCGCAATTCGCCGAAGCTGTAGGCGTCGGCCAGTTCAGCGGCAATGTCCATCTGGTCGGAGGTGATGTCGCCCGGCGCAATACCCGGTTTCTTCAACGACAGCGTGACCGAGGCATAACCAGGAATGCGGTGCGGCCGCACGTTGCGCTCGACCCAGCGGGCGAAGGGCACGGAATCGGCTTGCTGGGCGACAAAGGTTTCGTCGATGGTCGGCAGCGTGGCATAGGCCGGAGCGCCGAAGAAGGCGGTGACGCGGTCGTATTCGGCCTGCGTGATGGTGGCCGGACCGCCTTTCAGGTACGCCCATTCTTCCTCAACCTGGCGGGCGAATTCAACGACGCCAAGTGCTTGCACGAGGATCTTGATGCGGGCCTTGTAGGCGTTGTCGCGGCGGCCGTAGCGGTTGTACACACGCAGGATGGCTTCGCAGTAGGTGAGGATGTCCTGCCAGGGCAGGAACTCGCGCACGATCTCGCCGCGGATCGGCGTGCGGCCCAAGCCGCCACCGACAATGACGCGGAAGCCAACGAGGCCGTCGTCGGTTTTCAGGATGTGCAGGCCGATGTCGTGGAACCAGGTCAGCGCGCGGTCTTCCCTGGCGCCGTTCACCGCGATCTTGAATTTGCGCGGCAGGAAGGCGAATTCCGGGTGGAAGGTGCTCCACTGGCGCAGGATTTCGCACAGCGGGCGCGGGTCGAGAATCTCGTCGGCAGCGACACCAGCAAACTGGTCGGTGGTGACGTTGCGGATGCAGTTGCCAGAAGTCTGGATGGCGTGCATCTCGACCTTGGCCAGTTCGGCCAGCATCTCCGGCACGTCCTCGATTTTCGGCCAGTTGAACTGCATGTTGTGGCGCGTGGTGAAATGGCCGTAGCCGCGGTCGTACTTGCGGCCGAGTTCGGCCAGGCAGCGCAGCTGGCGCGAGGCGAGCATGCCGTAGGGGACGGCGATGCGGAACATCGGCGCGTGGCGCTGGATGTAGAGGCCGTTCTGCAGGCGCAGCGGACGCAGTTCGTCGTCGGAAAGCTCGCCTGCCTTCCAGCGCGCGACCTGGTCGCGGAACTGGGCGACGCGTTCGTCGACGAGGGCTTGATCGTAGTGGTCGTAGCGGTACATGGTCAGGTCTCTGCGTGGGGGCTTTGCAAATTGTTGTTGTGGCTTAGGCGCTCTAGCTGGCGATTAGTTTCGCGCCGATCAGCACCAGCATGCTGGCGAGGATCGGGCGCAGGATTCTATCCGGAACCTTGGCCGAAATGTGGCTGCCAACCCAGATGCCGGGCAGCGAGCCGAGCAGCAGGGCGCCGAGCAGCGACCAATCGACGTTGCCGAGCAGCCAGTGGCCGGTGCCGGCGACCAGTGTCAGCGGCACGGCATGCGCGATGTCGGTGCCGACAATGCGTACGGCCTGCAGTCGCGGGTAGAGAAAGTAGAGTGCGGCGACGCCCAACGCGCCAGCGCCGACCGACGAAATCGAAACGAGTACGCCCAGAATGGCTCCGACCGCAACAGTGACCGGCGCCTGATGGCGATGCAGGAAGGAGGTTTCGTGCGCCTGTGCGTAGCTGAGGATCTGCTTGCGGAAGATGATGGCGCCGGCGGTCAGCAGCAGGGCGATGCCGAGCGCAAACGAAATCGCATGGGTTGTGGCGGCATCCTGCTTGGGCAGTTGCGAGAGGATGAAAATGGTGATGGCCGTGGCCGGAATGCTGCCCGAAGCCAGCAGTCCGACGATCTTCCAGTCGACGTGGCCCTTGCGGCCATGGACTACGGTGCCGCCGGATTTGGTCAGGGCGGCATAGAGCAGGTCGGTACCCACAGCCGTGGCCGGGTGAATGCCGAACAACAGCACCAGCAGGGGAGTCATCAGCGAGCCGCCGCCGACGCCGGTGAGCCCGACGATCGCGCCAACGGCAAAGCCTGAAAGGGTGTAGAGCCAGTCCATGATGCACCGCAATAAATGTATGGGCGCATAGTAACAACAGGAGAATTGAGTGAAAAAGAATATTGAGTTAGATTGTTAGAACAAATTGTTATTTAGGTGCTGCCATGAAGCTTCAGCAACTCCGCTATCTGGTCGAAGTCGCCCGCCAGGGGCTCAACGTCTCGGAGGCCGCCGAGGCTCTGCACACCTCGCAGCCGGGTGTTTCCAAGCAGGTGCGGCTGCTTGAGGACGAGCTTGGCATCACCGTCTTCGAGCGCAGCGGCAAACGCCTCACCGGCATCACCGAGCCGGGCAAGGCGGTGCTGGAAATCTCCGAACGCATCCTGCGCGAGGCCGACAACCTCAAGCGTGTCGGCGAGGAATACGCCGGCGAGGACACGGGCAGCCTCAACATCGCGACCACGCACACGCAGGCGCGCTATGTGTTGCCCGCAGTCGTCAGCCGATTCCTCGAACGCTGGCCCAAGGTTCGGCTGACGCTGCACCAGGGTAACCCGACCCAGATCGCCGAATGGACGCTCTCTGGCGAAGCCGATCTGGCCATCGCCACCGAATCGCTCGACCAGTACCCGGCGCTGATCACGCTGCCATGCCATCAGTGGGGGCACGCGGTGATTGCTCCGGAAGGCCACGCGATTCTCAAGGAGAAAGGGCTGTCACTGTCATCGCTGACCAAGTGGCCGCTGGTCACCTACGACCCGGCCTTCTCCGGCCGCTCGCGCATTAACCGCGCCTTCGAGCGGGCCAGCCTCAAGCCGAACGTCGTGCTCGCCGCCATCGACGCCGACGTGATCAAGACCTACGTCAGCCTTGGCCTCGGCCTCGGCATCATCGCCCGCATGGCCTTCGACCCGCAGCGGGATGTCGGGCTAGCCGCCCTCGATGCCGAACACCTCTTCGGCTCCAACACCACGCGCCTCGGCATGCGGCGCGGCAGCTACCTGCGGCGCTACGAATACGACTTCATCGAGTTCTTCGCCTCGCACCTGACGCGGAAGGCGGTGGACATGGCGCTGGCGGGGGGCGGGGAGGAGTATCAGTTGTAAGGGGGCGGCTGGTCGGCCTTTGCTGCCGTTGGCCTGCGGAGAAGAATCAGGCTGCAACGAGCTACTTAGCAGCCATTCAACATTGGTAGCCGGAGAACAGTAGTTCCTCATGCTGCGAATTCACGCATCTACCAGTCGAGTTCTCCATTGCTGACAAATGCGTTCCGACAGTTTCGACCTGAGACCAAAGCAATTCGTTGACCTACATTCGTTAATTCGTTAGATTGTTAGTATGAAACAAAATCCAACACGCACCCACCTTTACGAGCAGGTCGCCCGCATCGGAAAGGCCCTGTCCAGTTCCAAGCGTCTGGAGATCATTGAACTTCTCGCCCAGGGCGAGCAGACCGTCGATGTGCTGGCGCAGCGCTGCGGCATTGACATCCGGCTGGCGAGTGCGCATCTCCGCGCTTTGCGCGAGGCGCGTCTTGTCGAAAGCAGCCGGGAAGGCAAATTCATTCGCTACCGCCTGAGCGGCCCGGACATCGCCCAACTCTGGCTGACCCTGCGTGGCACGGCTGAAGAGCATCTGATCGAACTTCGCATCGCGCTCGAACAGATGGCGACACAGCCGGATGCCTTGCTTTCGGAGAGCCGCGAATCGCTTCTCGCCAAGGCCCGCAGCGGCGAACTCGTCGTCATCGACGTGCGCCCCGGTGACGAGTTCGCGGCCGGCCATCTGCCACACGCCCGCTCGATGCCGCTGGAAGAACTGGAGCAACGCATCGCCGACCTGCTGCCGGGCAAGGAGATCGTCGCCTATTGCCGCGGCCCGTTTTGCCTGATGTCGGACGAAGCCGTCCGCCTGCTGCGCGCGCGGGGCTTCTCGGCCAGCAAGATCAGCGACGGCGTGACCGAATGGTCGACGAACGGCATGCCGCTGGACCGCTGAATCTCACAACGAAGGGAGAAATGCCATGAACACGCTGTTCATCCTCAACGATGCCCCCTACGGCAGCGAGCGCAGCTACAACGCACTGCGCTTGGCGCGTGCCCTCGGCAAGAAGGAAGGAGAGACGGTTCGCGTTTTCCTCATGGGCGATTCCGTCGCCTGCGCCAAAGCCGGGCAGAAGGTGCCGGAGGGCTACTACAACGCTGGTGACATGGTGCGCATGGTCGGCGGCGAAGTGGCTTTGTGCGGCACCTGTCTCAACGCACGCGGCATTGCCGATAACGAGATCGTGCCCGGTGCCACACGCGGCACGCTCGACCAACTGGCGACCTGGACCGCCGAGGCGGACAAGGTTCTGGTGTTCTGAAACAAAGCTATCACCCAATTCATTGCCCAATCCAATACCAATAGGGAGACAAATCATGAGCAAGCCTGCACAGGGACTATCAACGCGCGCAATTCACGGTACGACCCTGAAGGACGCCCACGGCAGTCCGCACGTCCCGATCTACAACACTACCACCTTCGCCTTTCCGTCCACGGCCGACCTGCTCGACGTCGTTGACGGTCGCAAGGCCGGCAGCCTCTACACGCGTTACGGCCTGAACCCGAGCATCTTCGCGCTGGAGGAAACGCTGGCCGGACTCGAAAGCGCCGAGGCAGCATGGGCTTTCTGCTCGGGCATGGCCGCCGAGACCGCGCTGTTCCTGACCCAGGGCCGCGATGGCATCGTCTGCATCGGCGACGCCTACGGCGGCACCCTGGAACTGCTCTCGGCCCAACTGCCGCTGCTTGGCATCAAGACGCACTGCATCCTCGGCAACGAACTCGGCAAGCTCGATGTCCTGCTGGCCGACGGCGCCCGACTGGTGTTCTTTGAGACGCCGACCAACCCAACACTGGAGCTGTTCGACATCCGCGCGATTTCGCTCGTCGCCCAAAAATACGGCGCCAAGGTCGCCGTCGACAATACCTTTGCCTCGCCGGTGAACCAACGTCCGCTCGAACTCGGCGCCGATTTCGTTGTGCATAGCGCTACCAAGTACCTCGGTGGCCACAGCGATCTCACCGCCGGCGCGCTGATGGGGAAGAAGGACGATCTGATGCCGGTCTGGAACTGGCGCAAGAACCTCGGCTCGATGATTGCGCCGGAAACCGCCTCGCTGCTTTCGCGCAGCCTGCGTACGCTGGTCGTGCGCGTGCGCCAGCAGAATGCAGCGGCGCAAGCGGTAGCCGAAGCAATGAACAGGCATCCGAAGATTGCCCGCGTTTTCTATCCGGGCCTCGCCGATTTTCCGGGGCACGCACTGGCGCGGGAGCAGATGCACGGCTTCGGCGGCATGCTCAGCATCGAAGTGCGCGGCACCGGCGCCGACGCGACGCGCGTCGCCGATGCCCTGCGCCTGTTTGCGCTGGCGCCCAGCCTGGGCGGCGCCGAAAGCCTCGTCACGCAACCCTGCACCACCACGCACCACGGGCTGACGCCGGAAGAGCGTCAGCGTCGCGGCATTTCGGATGCGATGCTGCGCCTCTCGGTCGGACTGGAAGACCCGGCGGACCTGATCGCCGATCTGGAGCAGGCACTGTCAGCATGAAGGGTCGGGAAAGCGGCATGCCGGAGGAAGACTACTGGTCCTCCTTCTTTAACCCGGAGGCGATGCTCGACCGCCTGCTTCCGGAAACGGCGCTAACGGGAAACCTGGTCGAGTTCGGCGCCGGCTACGGCACCTTCACACTGTCGGCCGCACGCCGGGTGATGGGTAGGGTCACGGCCCTCGACATCGAGCCGGCAATGATCGCCATCGTCAGGGACAAGGCGAGCGATGCGGGCCTGAACAACGTCAATGCGGCCGTCCGGGATTTCGTTGCGCTGGGAACGGGTCTCGACGATGGCTCGCAACGGCACGCGATGATCTACAACCTGCTACACATCGAGAATCCCGTCGCGCTGCTGCGCGAGGCGCGCCGCGTTCTTGGCAAGGGTGGCAGCCTGTCCGTCATTCACTGGCGAAGCGACATCCCTACGCCGCGTGGTCCGACATTGGAGATTCGGCCGACGGAAGTGCAGTGCCGGGGCTGGATGGAGGAAGCCGGGTTTCATTCGATTGCCGACGTGGACATTGGCGAGGCTTGTCCATATCACTTCGGCCAACTCGCTTATTGCGACAATTTTCCGCAGCCCTGAAAATGAGCGGACGGGCACGGCGATGCTGCGATGAGAATTCTCGGTTCTCATCGCGTACCGGTACACGCCTTACTTCAGCACGAAGCGCGCCGTCGCTGCCGGCTTGCCGGGAAGATTGACGACCACCACCACCTTCGCGCCCCTCGTCGCCTTGACCATGCCGGCATACTCGAAGCGGTTCCCTGCCGGCTTGAGTTCGAGTTCCTGCTTTTCGCTGCCGGCGAGAAGGGTCGCCTTGGCGCTGCCGCCGGCAACGCTGATCGGCGTGCCGTGATTTCGCAGGTGCAACTGCAGCGATTCGGGTTTGGCCACCAGTTCGTAGTCCACATCCTTGACCTCGGTCACCACCCCGCCGTGCATCGGGTTGTTGCCATGGCCGTGGCTATGCGCGTGATCATGGTCGGCAAATGCGACACCAGAAGTTGCTACCAGGAAAACAGACAGCAAGCGAAACAGTTTCATGCTTCTTCCTTTCGTTGAGTAAAAATCAAAGCGCCCCGACATCTCGGTCGTTCACCAGCCGCTCGGCATCCTTGCGACCGAACAGCCAGAACATGGCAGGTGTCAGGAAGGTATCGAGCAGCGTCGAACTGATCAGCCCGGAGAAGATGACTACTGCCACCGGATGAAGGATCTCGGTGCCCGGCCGCTCAGCCTCGAAGAGCAGCGGCGCCAGTGCAAAGGCAGTCACCAGCGCCGTCATCAATACCGGTGCCAGACGTTCCAGTGAGCCGCGTACGATCATGCTGTGGTCGAAACTCTCGCCTTCCATGCGCATCAGATTGATGTAATGGCTGACCTTGAGGATGCCGTTACGCACCGAGATGCCGGCGAGCGTGATAAAGCCGATCAACGCGGCCACCGACAGCGGCTGGCCGGAAATCCACAGGCCGATCACGGCACCGACCAGCGCCAGCGGGATGTTGGCCATGATCAGCACCGACAGCCGGACCGACTTGTAGCGGCTGAACAGCACCGCGAACATCAGCACCAGCGAGACGATCGACAGCAGCCCGACCAGGCGCGAGGCTTCCTCCTGCGCCTGGAACTGGCCGCCAAGCGTCACGAAGTAGCCTTCCGGCAGCTTGCTCTCGGCAACCACGCGGCGAATGTCCTCGACGATCTCCGACAGCGCGCGCCCCTGGGCATTGGCTGAAAGGACAATGCGCCGTTTGCCATCATCGCGGCTGATCTGGTTCGGTCCGTCGCTATCCTCGATGGTGGCGATGCGTGAAAGCGGAATGCGGCCACGCGGCGTCTCCAGCAGGATGTCGCCCAGGCCTTCGATAGAGCGCGACGATTCCGGCAGACGAACCACCAGCGCAAAGCGCCGGTTGCCCTCGACGATCTGCGCTACCTTCTCGCCCTCGACCAGGCTCTGCAGCGTGGCCAGCACCTGCGGTGCCGGCACGCCGTATTGCGCTGCCGCGGCGTAGTCGATGCGCACCTTGATCTGCGGCGCCAGTACCTGTTTCTCGATCTCCAGATCGGCAATACCGGGAATCGCCGCCAGCTTGCCACGCAGCGCGTCGGCCTGCCCGCGCAGCGTATCGAGGTCGTCGCCGAAAATCTTGATGGCGATCTGCGAACGCACGCCGGAGAGCATGTGGTCGATGCGGTGCGAGATCGGCTGGCCAACGGCGATGGCTGCCGGCAGATTGACCAAGCGGGCGCGGATGTCGCCAGCGATCTCACCCATCGGTCGGGTCAGCTCGCCGGCCGGTTTCAGGCCGACATCGAGTTCGCTGACATGGACACCCTCGGCATGTTCGTCGAGTTCGGCGCGACCGCTGCGGCGCCCGACGTGGGTCACCTCGGGTACGCCCTTGACCAGCACTTCGGCTTGCCGGGCGAGGTCCGAGGACTCGGCCAGTGTCACTCCCGGATTCAGGCGCAGGCCGACCAGCAAGGTGCCCTCGTTGAACGGCGGCAGGAAGGTCTTCGGAAAGAAGGGAACGGCAACTGCAGCCAACAGCACCGCGAGTGCGCCAGCCGCCAGCGCCATTCGTGGCCGGTCGAGCACCGTCTGCAACGCATTGCGGTAGGCCGCCTTGAGCCAGGCCAGCAGCTTCGTATCGCCATGGTCGAGCGACTTCATGCGCGGCAACAGGTAGAAGGAGAGCACCGGCGTCACCGTCACCGACACTACCAGCGAGGCCAGCGTCGACACGATGAAGGCAATGCCGAGCGGCACAAACAGGCGCCCCTCCATGCCGGGCAACGCGAACAGTGGCAGAAAGACGAGGACGATGATGATCGTTGCGTAAAGAATCGCCGAGCGCACTTCCATCGTTGCCTGCGCAACCAGTTCGATCGGATGCATGCGGTGGTCGTGATGCCTGGCTCTATCCGCTTTCAGCCGTCGTAGCACGTTCTCTACGCCAACCACTGCATCGTCGACCAGCCCACCGATGGCGATGGCCAGGCCGCCCAGCGTCATGGTATTGATCGACAGGCCGAAATACTTGAAGACCAGCGCCGTCGCGAAGATCGAGACAGGAATGGCGGTGAGTGCGATCACCGTCGGCCGCAGCGTACCGAGGAAGAAGAAGAGAATCGCCGCGACGAAGATCGACGCCCCGACCAGCTTGCCCTGCAGGGTGCCGATCGACGCCTCGATGAAGCTCGCCTGACGGAAGGTGACCTGCGGCGCCTCCATGCCCACCGGCAGCGATTTGCCGAGGTCTTTCAGTGCGGCCTCGATGCTGCGTGTAAGGTGAATGGTGTCCGCCGTCGGCTGCTTCTGGATACCGAGGATGACCGCCGGCTTGCCCTCGAAACCGGCATCGCCACGGCGGAGCGCGGGCGCGAACGTCACCTCGGCAATCTGTCGCATCAGGATCGGCTGTCCATTCCGTGCCGTCAGCGCCAGATGCTGCAGGTCTTCCAGACGCGACGTGCGGCCGAGATTGCGGATCAGATATTCGCGGCCGTTCAGTTCGAGAAAGCCCCCGGAAGTATTCGACGAATAGCCCTTGAGCGCGCCTTCCAGTTGCTCGTGCGAGATACCGAGTTCGGCCATGCGCACGGTGTTCGGCTGCACCTGGAACTGGCGCACCTCGCCACCGATCGGGATCACCTGCGCCACGCCGGCAATCGCCATCAGGCGCGGACGCAGCACCCAGTCGGCGTATTCACGCACCTGCATCGGCGAGAGTTTTGCCGTGTCGATGGGAATGGCAATCTGCATGATCTCGCCCATGATCGAACTGACCGGCCCCATGCGTGGGATGACACCCGGCGGCAAGCCTTCCTCCATGCCGGAAAGACGCTCCGACACCATCTGCCGCGCGCGGAAGATTTCCGTCGCCCAGTCGAAGGTGACATAGACGAAGGAGAGACCGGCACTGGAAACGGAGCGCACGCTCTCGACTCCTGGCAAGCCGTTCATCGTCGATTCGAGCGGAAAGGTGAGCAGTTGCTCGACCTCCTCCGCTGCCATGCCGCCCGCTTCCGTCATGATCGTGACGGTCGGCTTGTTGAGGTCGGGGAAGACGTCCACCGGCGTGCGCGTCAGCGTGTAGGCGCCATAGGCCGTCAGCACGACGCTGGCGATGCTCACCAGCAGCCGGTTGACCAGGCTGTTTTCGAGTAACCACTTGAACATGCCGTGTTCCTCTTAACGAACCTGATTGACCAGCGTGGCAGCACGCACGACGACGCGATCGCCCGGCTGCAAGCCATTGGTCACGGCGACATGGGTGCCATCGAGCGGCATGGTCGTCACGACACG
>JAUPVD010000119.1 GCA_030917225.1 Pseudomonadota bacterium | reverse complement strand
TGCGAAGACCGATGAGGTGTCGGTATCGGAAGCACTACCTGAATCTGAAGTGCTGGCCGCCGGTATGCGGTGCATCCCGCGTACGGCCGTGATCGCCGACGACAGCGCCTCCGTGCGCATGGTGCTCAAAGGGCTGCTTGAAGAATCCGGCTTGCGCGTCGTGCAAACGGTCGGCAACGGGGCCGAGGCGATCAATGCCGTCAAGGCCAAGCGTCCGGCGGTACTGTGCCTGGACGTGAACATGCCGGTGATGGCCGGGCTGGAGGCGTTACCGCAGATTCGGGAGATCAGCCCGGAAACCGCCGTGGTCATGGTCACCGGCTGTGCCGACCGGGACTTCGTGACCGAGGCGGCCAGCCTCGGCGCCAAGGGCTACATCCTTAAGCCCCTGCGCCCGGCCTATGTGCTCGGCTTCATGAAGAAGCTGTTGGGGTAGTCTCCCTGACAGGATGGCTGCAGACGATCCCCGCACTGACGAAGGCCTGATGCTGGCCTACCGCGATGGCGACGCAGATGCCTTCGCGGTGCTCTATGGCCGCCACCGCACCCGGCTGTTCCGATATCTCGTACATCAGTGCGGCGATGAGAAGCAGGCCGAAGAGTTGTATCAGGACATCTGGCTGCGAGTGGTCAATGCCCGTGCCGAATACGAACCACTGGCGAAATTTTCCACGTGGCTGTTCCGCATCGCCCACCACCGGCTGATTGACTACTACCGACGCCACGCGCGTGACAAGGTGCTGCTCTGGGAAGGCAATCCGGAAACCGATGACAACCCGATCGAGCAGTATCCGGCATCGCCGGATTTGACCCCACCGGCGCAACTCGAACGTTTACAACTGCGGGCGCGCATCAGTGCCGCCCTGGCCGAATTGCCCGAACCTCAGCGCGAGGCCTTCCTGATGGCCGAGGAGGGCGGCATGACGCTGGAGGAAATCGCCAGTGCCACGGGAACCGGGCGTGAAACAGTGAAGAGCCGATTGCGCTATGCCATGACCAAACTGCGCCAGACGCTGAAGGACCTGATATGAATGAGCCGAAAGAGTCGCCGGCACCGGGAGCATTGCCCGCCGATGCCGGTCTTTCCCGCCTCTACCAGGCGGCAGCCGGCGCTGAGCCCTCAGCCGCACTCGATGCCGCGATCCTGAGGGCCGCGCGCGCAGCCGTGGCGCCAAAGCCGGCGTCGGCATCGTTGCCCTGGTGGAAGCGGCTCAAGGCGCCTGTTGCCGTTGCCGCCACCGTGATGCTTGCCGTCATGCTGACGCTGACGGTCGACCGTAATCCGCCGGAAGTGGCGCGGGAGTCCTCGCAGGACGCAGCGCAGAAAGCACTACAACGCGCACCACAAAGCGCACCACAAAACACACCACAGAAAACGTCACCAACTGCGGTGCTGCCCGTGCCTTCGACCGTGCCGGCCGATGCACGCACCGACCGCAGCGACCATGTCGGGGTGGTCAAGGGCAAGGTGCCCGCAGCGTCTGTGCCAGCCACCGCCGCCATCGTCGACCATGCCGAGAAAAAAACGAAAGCAGTTGAGTCGGTGCCTGCCGTGCCGCAATTGGCGGCGCCACCAGCGGCGATGGAAAGCAGCAGTGAGGCGGCTACGACCAGGGCCGGAAAGCTCGAAAATGCAGAAGGCCGTAGCAGCGCGTTGCCTGGACGGGCGCGCAGTGCCGATGCCGCCGCCGCACCAGCGATGGCGCCTGCCGGTGCGGCGGCGCCGATGCTCGAATCGACTGCCAAGCGCGCTGCTCCCCGACCGGAGATTGTCTGGCTGGAGGAAATTCGTGCCCTGCGACGTCAGGGCCGGGAGGATGAAGCGGCGCGCCGGCTGGCCGAGTTTCGCCTCGCCTATCCCGACTACCCGCTGCCAGAAGACCTGAAATAGTGGCGGGGCAGGGAAGGTTTTCTAATGATCGAGGCTGCCGAAAAACTTGTAGAACCCGCGTCCGTTTTGCTTGACGCGATACATGGCGGTGTCGGCATGCTTCAGCAAGTCGTGGACATCGCTGCAGTCGTCGGGGTAGATGCTGATGCCGATGCTCGGGCTGGTCACCACCGACCGGCCTTCGATCTTGCAGGGAACCATCAGCGCATTCAGGATCTTCGTTGATACCCGCGCCAGATCGTCGCTTTCCTTGATGTCCGGGATCAGTACCACGAACTCGTCGCCACCGAGGCGGGCCACGGTATCCACGGCGCGCACACATGTTTTCAGCCGCTGCGCGATCTCCTTCAGAAGTTCGTCGCCAGCGGTGTGGCCAAGGGTGTCGTTGACCTGCTTGAAGTGGTCAAGGTCCAGATAGAGCAGCCCCAGCTTGGTCTGCTGGCGAGTGGTGCGCTCGGCTTCTTGTTCCAGCCGGTCGAGCAGCAGGCAGCGGTTCGGGATACCGGTCAGGGTGTCGTAATGGGCCAGGTGATCCAGCCGTTCCTCGACGGTCTTGCGCTCCGAAATATCGTAAAAGAGACCTGCGTAGTTGGTGGGCTTTCCGGCATCGTCCTTGATGACGCTGATGGAAAGATATTTCGGATAGATGCTGCCATCCTTGCGCCGATCCCAGATGTCGCCGTGCCAATGACCGGTCGCTACCAACTGTTCCCATAGCTGCCGGTAGAACGTCTGGTCGTGCCTGCCCGATTGCAGCAGGCTCGGGTTCTGGCCAAGGGCTTCGGCTTCGCTGTAGCCGGTAAGCAGCGTGAAAGCGTTGTTGACGGCGACAATCGTGCCGTCAAGGTCGGTGACCACCATGGCATGGTGGGTGGCCTCGAAGATCTTGGCCGAGAGGGAAAGCTGCTGTTCGGTCAGGCGCAATTCGGTGACGTCATCCCCGATCAGGATGGTGCTTTTGATCCTGCCGGACATGTCGCGCAGTACGATCGTGTGCCAGGAGACATACCGTGGCTCATTGCTGCGCGTGCGCAACTCGGACTCGAATTCGGTGGGAAAGTGCGGACTCTGGGTGCCGCCGGGATAGAGCGTTGCCAGGAGGTCGCGGTTCCTGTCGGCGAGGTGCTGCTCGAAGAGATGGCAGTCCATCAGTTCCACACCACCGCAGTTCAGCAAACGGCATAGCCCGCCATTCGAGAACTGCACGCGTCCCTGCGTATCCAGCACGACTGCGATGAGCCGGGTCTGCTTGAGTAGCGCGATCATGTGCCGTGCAGACTGTTCGGCTTCGGCCTCGCCATCCTGATACGCCGTGACATCGAAGCACAGGCCGACCTGGCCGGCAAAGTCGCCTGCAGGCGTCATGCGTGGCATGCCCTGGTTCACAAACCAGCGATAGACGCCATCCTGGCGCCGATAGCGGAACAGTTGTCGTGTCAGTTGCCGTGATTGCCGTGCCTGTGCCAGACCTTGCATGAAGACTGCGCGATCGTCCGGGTGCAGGTGCTCCAGCCAGCCGGCGCCCATTTCCTGGGCAGCATCCCGGCCAGTGAAGGTGGTCAATGAGGGACTGACGAATTCGCAGCGATGGTCAGGGTCAAGCAGGAATACGAGGACGTGGGCCGGGTAGGCCAGAAAATGGAAATTTTCATCCCCCGTTATGGGACACGGTTGTTGGGGGAATTTGCCCATATCGTTCATTCTTCTTCTCCTTCGGTCGCCGGGAGGCAAAGATGCCTCGTTGTTGGATTGCACCGCGACCAAGTTAGGTCAGTGCAGATCGTTGG
>JAUPVD010000118.1 GCA_030917225.1 Pseudomonadota bacterium | reverse complement strand
GTCTTTGCCTGGGCTTCGCCGTGCGAGGCACGAAAATACTCGAGCAACCGGGATTTGTCGGACTCGGAGAGCATGTCTTCCGCGGCAGACTTGTCTACGCCGGCTTTCTTCAACTGCTCAAGCAGCGCAGCTGCCGGGAGCTTCAACTCTCCGGCGAACTGGGAAACGCTTGTTTGCGCCATGTGGAACCCCCTTGTTGCTTATTCGAACCAGTGCGCGCGCGCGTTGGTGATCAGCTGTTTTGCTCGGTCGGCATCAATGCCGGTCATTTCCGTCAATTCGTCGACTGCGAGGTCGGCGAGATCGTCCAGTGTCTTGACGCCCTTGCCAGCCAACTGGGCAGCCAGGCTCTTATCCATGCCTTCGATGTTGATCATCGCTTCGTCGACACCTTCGAGCTGCTCTTCGGTAACGATTGCCTCCGTCAGCAGCACGTTGCGGGCACGCTCACGCAGCTCCTGCACGGTAGCTTCGTCAAAGGCATCAATCTCGAGCATCTCGTGCAGCGGCACGTAGGCGATTTCTTCCAGACCGGAGAAGCCTTCCTCGATCAGGATGTTGGCCACTTCCTCGTCGACATCGAGCTTTTCCATGAAGAGCACGCGCAGGCCGGCGGTTTCAGCTTCCGATTTCTTCTGCGACTCTTCTTCGGTCATCAGGTTGATCGTCCAGCCGGTCAGCTCGGAGGCCAGGCGCACGTTCTGGCCGCCACGGCCGATGGCGATGGCCAGGTTATCTTCATCAACCACCACGTCCATGCTGTGCTTTTCCTCATCGACGACGATGGAAGAAACTTCAGCAGGGGCCAGCGCGCCAACAACAAACTGGGCGGGATCGGCGGACCACAGCACGATATCGACACGCTCGCCAGCCAGCTCGTTGGTCACCGCCTGAACACGGGCGCCACGCAGGCCGACACAGGTACCGATCGGGTCGATACGCTGGTCGTTCGACTTGACGGCAATCTTGGCGCGCATGCCGGCGTCGCGGGCAGCAGCCTTGATCTCCATCAGGCCATCTTCGATTTCCGGCACTTCCAGCTCAAAGAGCTTGGCAATGAATTCCGGTGCCGTACGCGACAGGATCAGTTGCGGGCCACGGGCCTGACGATCAATCTTCAACAGGTAGGCCTTGATGCGGTCGCCGATGCGCAGGTTTTCCTTCGGAATCATCTGGTCGCGCGGCAACAGCGCCTCGACCTTGCCCGATTCAAGAATCGCGTTGCCGCGTTCCATGCGCTTGATGGTGCCGGAAACAAGGTGCTCCTCACGCTCCAGGAAGTCGTTCAGGATCTGCTCGCGCTCGGCATCGCGGATCTTCTGCAGGATCACCTGCTTGGCGGCCTGGGCACCGATACGGCCGAAATCGATCGGCTCCAGCGGTTCTTCGATGAAGTCGCCGACCTGGAACTCGGGATCCTCGACCAGCGCAGCCGAAATCGGCACTTGCACGTGTTCGTTCTCGAAGTCGTCGTCGGCCATGACTTCCCAGCGGCGGAAGCTTTCAAACTCACCGGTTTCGCGATCGATGGCGATACGCACATCCGCTTCGTCATGGATGCGCTTCTTGGTGGCCGAGGCCAGTGCCAGTTCGAGGGCACCAAAGACGATGTCCTTGGAAACGTTCTTTTCACGCGCCAGGGCGTCAACCAGCAGCAGAATTTCGCGGCTCATTCTTTTCTAACCTCCTAAATCTGAGTCCAACAAGTTCAGTCGAACTTGGGGACCAGCCGGGCACGTTCGATGTTGCCCAGATCCAGTTCTGCCTCGCCCGAATCGAGCACGAGGCGTACCTTGCCATCCTGCAAACCCTGCAGGACACCATTGAAATTGCGACGACCGTTGAAGGGAATTCGCAGCTTGAGATGAACTTCCGAACCGGCAAAGCGCTCGTAGTCCGACGCCTTCTTGAGCGGGCGATCCAGCCCCGGCGACGAGACTTCGAGCCGGTCGTAGTCGATGTTTTCGACCATCAGCACGCGCGACAGCTGATTGCTGACGGCAACGCAATCGTCGATATTGACGCCGCGGGCATTTTCCGGCTTGTCGATGAAGATGCGCAGCACCCGCGCACGCGGGCTCATCTCCAGGTCGACCAGCTCGTAACCCAGACCAGTAACAGTTTTTTCGATCAGTTCGTGTAGATTCATGCGCTACAAATAAAAAATGGGCACAATGCCCATCCAAAAAAAGCCCCTGCCTCAACTGCCGGCGGAAGAAACCGTAGAATTATAGCGGTAAAGCCCTCCGGGAGGCAACGCTATTGCAGCGCAACCTCCCAGAAAGCCTCCGTTTCATGTCAGCGCGATCGCTGGCGACGACCCCCGGCCGGTTTTCCACCCGAACCTGCATGGCCACCCTGCCCCTGTGGCCGGCCACTTGGGCGACCACGACCTTCTGGCGCCGCCCGGTTGCCATCAACCTCGCGCGGCGGCGAAGTGCTGTCGCGGGAGCTGTTTTCACGGCGAGGGGAACCTGATCGCTGCGAACGGTTGCCATCGGCCCGATTACCATCAGCCCGGTTGCCGTCGACTACTCGCAGCGGCGAACCCAACGGGCGACTACCTCCCGCCGAAGCACCGCCAGCCGATGCACCACCAGCCGATTTCCCTCCAGATTTCCCTCTCGGACCCCCGGCACGGCCACCTTCCGGACGACGACCATCGCGGCTGCCCTCACCAGTTCTCCCGGATCTCTGACGATCACCCCGAGGGGCGGAAACAGGCGGTGCGCGGTTACCATCGACTTCGTCCTCATCCTCGTCGACCGGCGCAGACTGCCGTGGCGCCCGGTTGCCATCGGCTTCGCCACTGCGTTGCTCGCGCACGTTGCCGCGTGGGCCGCCGCCTTTGCCCTGCGCAAGACCAACGGTGCGCATCAGGGTTTCCACTTCGCTGTCTTCCAGCTCTCGTATCTTGCCGCGCTTCAGGTACGGCGGCAGCAGGAATGGACCATAGCGAACACGAATCAATCGGCTGACAGTGGTGCCAACAGCTTCGAACATGCGCCGCACTTCCCGATTGCGGCCTTCACTGAGGCTCACCCGATACCAGTGATTGGCACCTTCGCCACCGCCCTCCTCGATCATGTCGAAATGCGCCGGACCGTCTTCGAGTTCGATCCCTTCGCGCAACTGCTCCAGCTTTTCCTCGGAAATTTCGCCGAGAACACGCACGGCGTACTCCCGAACCATCTCGTAACGGGGATGCATCAGCCGGTTGGCCAGCTCTCCCGACGACGTGAACAGCAGCAGGCCGCTGGTGTTGAAGTCCAGTCGCCCGACGGCGATCCAGCGCCCGCCGTTCATCCGCGGCAGTGCGTCAAAAACGGTTTCGCGGCCTTCCGGATCGTCCCGAGAAACGATCTCGCCCTCCGGCTTGTGATACAGCACCACGCGCGGCAGACGGCCGGAAAACTTCACGTGCACGAGCTTGCCATTGACCTTGATGCGGTCTGACGGCCCAACCAGTTGGCCCACATGGGCGGGCAGACCGTTTACGCTGACGCGGCCGGAAATGATCATGTCTTCCATGTCGCGGCGTGAGCCGATGCCGGACTGGGCGAGCACCTTGTGCAGGCGCTCGGGGGTCGCCTGCGCGGCAACGCCGGTGCGCCCGCGACGACCACCTGGAATCGGCGTATTGGCCGCGCCACGCGGCGCCCGGCGCTCGCGTGAGCGGGGCTGCTGTTCTCCAGCCTCCCTGACGCCCCCCTCCCCGGCCTCGACCGGTGGTTGAGTCGAAGCGTCTTGCGCCTCGGAAGGAGAGCCTTGTGGCGGACGAAAAGGGGTACGACGAGATTTGTTAGCCATCGGCCAGTTCCAGAGCTTGATTGATTTGTTCCAGTGGCGGCAACTCGGTCAGGCTGCGCAGCCCGAGGTCGTCGAGAAATTTTTTCGTGGTGGCAAAAAGCGCCGGACGGCCGGGCGTATCGCGATGCCCGACGGCATCGACCCAGCCACGTTCCTCAAGCACCTTGATAACCTGCGTTGCGACAGAAACGCCGCGAATGTCCTCAATATCACCACGCGTCACCGGTTGACGATAGGCGATGATAGCCAGCGTTTCCAGAACCGCCCGCGAATACTTCGGCGGTTTTTCCGGATTCAGGCGACCCAGATATGGAAGATACTCCGCCCGGGTACGAAAGCGCCAGCCACTCGCCAGTTGCACCAGTTCGACCGAACGCGCCGCCCATTCCTCGCGCAGTTCGTCGAGTAGCTTGCGCACCAGATCGGCGCCAATCTCCTCGATGAACATCTTGCGCAACTCGCCCACCGTCAGCGGCTGCTGCGCAGCGAACAGTGCGGCTTCGAGAACCCGCTTGATATCGGCGGGATTATCCGGCGTCGCGCTCGGCGGGATCGCCGGTGGCAGTTTCGGCTCCGGAATCTCCGGCAGCATCAACTGCTCTTCCCTCAGACGGTTCCGTGACTCTTCCATCGGACAACCTCACGTAAATCGGATCAAATGCTTCGGTTTGGGTAATTTCCACCAGATGCTCGCGCGCCAGCTCAAGCATCGCCAGGAAATGCACAACAATGCCCGCCACGCCCATCTCCGCGTCGAACATGCGGACGAATTCGACGAATCCATCGGCGGACCGCAACTCGCGCAGGATGATGCCCATGTGCTCGCGCACCGACAGCTCCTCGCGGTTGACGCGGTGGTGCGTATGCAGCTTGGCCTGACGCAGGATGGCGCCCCAGGCCTGCTGCAGGTCGGCGACGCAGACATCGGGAAAGCGCTGCTCCATCGATTTTTCGACCCACACTTCCACCCAGGCAAAATCCCGCTCGACCTGCGGCAGCGCATCCAGCTTGGCCGATGCAAGCTTCATCTGCTCGTATTCGATCAGACGTCGCACCAGTTCGGCGCGTGGATCCTCGACCTCGGCGCCTTCGGCGGCCTTCGGCCGTGGCAGCAACATGCGCGACTTGATCTCGATCAGCATCGCCGCCATCACCAGATAGTCGGCCGCCAGTTCGAGGTTGTGCGAACGCATGGCTTCGACATAATCCAGATACTGGCGCGTCAGCGGCGCCATCGGGATATCGAGGACATTGATGTTGGCCTTGCGGATCAGGTAGAGCAGCAAGTCCAGCGGACCTTCGAACGCATCCAGCATCACCGCCATGGCGTCCGGCGGGATGTAGAGATCCAGCGGCAGCTGCGCCAGCGGCTCGCCGTAGATGCGAGCGACATGGTCCGGTACCGCTACCGTCTCCGGTACATCGCCTGTCAGTTCGAGGATCTCGTTTTCGTTCATTAAGTGCGGTCAGGGAAATTCAGGTGTAATTCAGGCCCATCGACTCGCGCACATCGCGCATCGTTTCCCGCGCCAGCTCACGTGCCTTTTCGCAACCGTCGGCAATGATCGCGCGCACCAGCGAAGGGTCATCCAGGTAAGTCTGCGCCCGTTCGCGCATCGGCGCCTGTTCCTTCAGGATGCCGTCGATCACCGGCTGCTTGCACTCAATGCAGCCGATGCCGGCGGAACGGCAACCCTGCTGCACCCACTCCTTCGTTCCTTCGTCAGAATACACCTGATGCAGTTGCCACACCGGGCAACGGGCAGGCTCGCCGGGATCGGTACGACGTACGCGGTTGGTATCGGTCGGCATGCGCTTGACCTTGTGCGTTACGGACGCTTCGTCCTCGCGCAAGGTGATCGTGTTGTTGTAGGACTTGGACATCTTCTGCCCATCCAGGCCCGGCATGCGCGAGGCTTCTGTCAGCAACGCACCCGGCTCGACCAGGATCATCTTGCCGGTACCTTCCAGATAGCCGAACAGACGCTCGCGGTCGGCGTGCGACAGATTCTGCACCTCATCGAGTAAGGCGTGGGCACGTTCGATGGCGCTGGCATCCCCCTCCTGCTGAAAGCGGGTACGCAACTGATCGTAGAGACGCGCCCGCTTGCTGCCCAGTTTCTTTACCGCCTCTTTCGCCTTGTCTTCAAAGCCGGGTTCGCGGCCGTAGAGATGGTTGAAGCGGCGGGCGATCTCGCGTGAAAACTCGATGTGCGGCACCTGGTCCTCACCGACCGGCACCTTGTCGGCACGGTAGATCAGGATGTCGGCCGACTGCAGCAGCGGATAGCCAAGGAAACCGTAGGTCGACAGATCCTTGCTCTCCAGCTTCTCCTGCTGGTCCTTGTAGGTCGGCACACGTTCCAGCCAGCCGAGTGGCGTCATCATCGACAGCAGCAGATGCAGCTCGGCGTGCTCCGGCACCTGCGACTGGATGAAGAGCGTTGCCTGCGACGGGTCGACGCCCGCCGCCAGCCAGTCGATGACCATGTCCCAGGTCGCCTTTTCAATGCCCTGCGGATCGTCGTAGTGGGTCGTCAGCGCATGCCAGTCAGCGACGAAGAACAGGCAGGGGTATTCGTGCTGAAGCCGGATCCAGTTCTTGAGCACACCGTGGTAGTGGCCAAGATGCAGGCTGCCCGTGGGGCGCATGCCGGAAAGAACGCGTTCGTGGTACATGAGATAGGCTTCGTGTCAGGTATTGGGTATCAGCCGGGTAGCTGGAAAAGCATTTCGATGAGAACGGTAACCACGGCCATGATTGGCAGCAGCACCTTGCCAAGGATACCGGTAAATAACAGAAGGAGCAGGATCGGAAAACCGAAGCGTTCCAGCTGCGCAAACTTCCATGCCAGCCTGTGCGGCAGCAGGCTGACCGCAATTC
>JAUPVD010000117.1 GCA_030917225.1 Pseudomonadota bacterium | reverse complement strand
GCAAGCCGCGCCTGCGCCGCGCCCGTGCCCCCACCTCTGCGCAACTGACGCAGCTCGCCAACACCATCGCGCATCGCGTGTGCCGGCACCTGTCGCGCTGCGGCTGGCTCGAAGGCGAAGACGAATCCGTGTTCCTGTCCGACAGCGCGGGTAGCGACGACGGCATGGATGGGCTGCGGATGAGTTCGATGACCTACCGCATCGCCACCGGTCGCGACGCTGGCCGCAAGGTCGTCACGCTGCAAACATTGCCCGGTGACGCAGGCTCGCTGGAGGGCGATGCCGGCAAGGTCGGCGGCTTCTCGCTGCATGCCGGCGTGGCCGCGGAAGCACACGAGAGCCACAAGCTCGAAAAGCTGTGCCGCTACATCACGCGCCCGGCGATCAGCGAGCAGCGGCTGTCGATCTCACCGCAGGGTAGGGTGCGTTACCAGCTCAAGACGCCGTGGCGCAATGGGACCACGCATGTCGAATGGGATGCGGTGGACTTCATCGCCAAGCTGGCGGCACTGGTCCCGCCACCTCGCGCGCATCTCACCCGCTTCCACGGCGTATTCGCCCCGAATGCAAACCTGCGCGCGCAGCTGACGCCATCGGGGCGCGGCAAGCGGCCTGCGAGCGATGCAGTGCCGGTGGACGTCAGCGCCCACGACGAACCGCGCAGCCCCGAGCAGAAGCGCCGTGCGATGAGCTGGGCGCAACGGCTCAAGCGGGTCTTTTCCATCGACGTCACCACCTGCGCCCACTGCGGCGGCGCGGTGCGGATCGTCGCCAGCATCGAAGACCCCAAGGCCATTCGCGCCATCCTCGCCCACTTCGAGAAACACGGCGCGCTGGAGCAAGCGCACTACCGGCCCGCAGCGCGCGCCCCGCCGCCGGCCGCGTGACGAGGTGCCGGCCACGCAGCCGGCAGCCAAGCCAGAGTCCGATCCGATGCGGCCACGACCCCGCAGGGCTGCGCTCGGCCCTGTGCCGGGATTCGGTGAGAAATGGCTACGCACTGAGCCGCTGCGTGGCCCCGCGATGTCGAAAACCCACGCATGAACCCCCGATCTGTGCCCGATCTGTGCCCAAAGCGGCGCTTGCGCGGCCGCTTCCTACCTGCCAGACTCGCAAAAAAGGGCGGTTGAACTTCCTATACCCGACCTCGCCCTCGGCGCGGTCGCCGGCTAGCTTGAGGTTCACGGTCGTCACGTTGTGATGCAGGATTTCCATGGCCTTCTGGATTTCCGGCAGCTTGTCGATGAATTCCATCGCCAGGCCCTTGGCGAAGTGGCCGTGATCGTCAATCGCATCCTCGTGATAGAGAGTACGCATCTTGACGTGATCGTGGCGGTCGGCAGCGTTGCAGTAGGCCATGATCAGCTCGTAAATCGCCTGCTTGTCGAGCAGTTCGTCGAGCTGCTGTTCGCGCGTCTTGCCGCTCATCAGCTCAATCCCACGACCGGCAGCGCGACGCCGTGCACCGCGCGCGCCTGCTCGGAGCAGAGGAAGGTGATGACTGCCGCCAGATCGCCCGGCGCGACCCATTTCTTCGGATCGGCGTCTGGCATCGCGGCGCGATTCGGTGGCGTGTCGATGATGCTGGGCAGCACGCAGTTGACGTTGATGTTCTGCTCGCGCAGTTCGCCGGCCATGGCTTCGGTGATGCGGATCACCGCGCTCTTCGAGGCGCTGTAGGCCCCCATCTGCGCCACGCCTTTCTGGCCGGCGCCAGCGCCGACGTTGACAATCTTCCCGCCGCCGCCCGCCAGCATCGCCGGTACCGCGGCGCGCACGGCATTGAGCAGGGTGCCGACGTTGATGTCCTGCATCTTTTGCCAGTCGGCTGCCGCAGTGGCATGCACCGGGGTGCCCATGGCGAAACCGCCGGCGATGTTGCAGAGGGCGTCGAGACGGCCGAACTTCTGCATCGCGGCGTTAACCGCATTCTGCGCCGAGGCAGAGTCGAGCAGGTTGGCCGGCAGCAGCAGGCGTGTGTCGGCGGTGCCGGGATACGCTTGTTGCAGCACGGCCTCGCTGACGTCGGCCAGCGCCAGCCTGGCGCCACCAGCAGCAAAGCCTGCGGCAACCGCCTTGCCGAGAGAGCCGGCCGCGCCGGTAATCATCACCACCTGATTGTCGAAGCGCATGGCGTTTCCGTATGAGGAATCTGGTTTATTGAAGCAGACGGCAATGTGCGGGCGAATCCTGCAATCGTGTGAGCCCGCATGCCGGCGATTTCAGCTTGCCTTGGTGGCCGCTTGCGTCTGCCAGTAGGGGTGATCCGGCGGATATTGCGGACCGTCCGGCGACCACTCCGGCGGGCCGAAAATCCAGCCCAGCTTGTTGCGCCAGCCCTTGGCGTTCCAGACCTGGCGCAGCATGAAGGCGGTCTCGTGGAAAATCACGGTGGGCAGGCTGAAGGTCTTGAGGTCGTGCACCAGGCCGTATTTCACCGGGACGTCGCGGCGCTCTTCCTGGAAGGTGCCGAACAGCTTGTCCCAGATAATGAGGATGCCAGCGTAGTTCTTGTCGATGTAGATGCCGTTGCTGCCGTGGTGGCCGCGGTGATGCGAGGGCGTGTTCATGAACTTTTCGAGGAAGCCCAGGCGGTCGATGGCCTCGGTGTGGATCCAGTACTGGTAGATCAGGCTGATGCCGAATTGCACCGCAATCGCCAGCGGGTGAAAGCCGACGAAGGCCAGCGGCAGGTAGAACACGAAGGTATACGCCGGGCCCAGGGTCGACTGGCGCAGCGCAGAACTGAGGTTGTAGTGCT
>JAUPVD010000116.1 GCA_030917225.1 Pseudomonadota bacterium | reverse complement strand
CGAGCGAGTCGTTTACACCCTTGAATACGTCCAGATCGAGGAAAAGCAGCGCGAACTGTCCATTGGCATCGGTACTCCGCTGCAGTTCCTGTTCGATCATTTCATTGAGGCTGGTGCGGTTCGGCAGTTGTGTCAGTGGGTCGTGCAATGCCTGGTTGCGAATCTGTTCCTCGGCATGCTTGCGCTCGGTGATATCGCTGTAGATCGTCACGAAACCCCCGCCGGGGACCGGTACCCCGATGATTTCAAGCATCCGTCCATCCGGCCGCCTGCGCTCCATGTGGTGGGCTTGAGGGTTTCGCACCCTGGCCATGATCTCGGTTCTCAGCGCCGTCTGGTCACCTGCACCATACTCACCACGCGCCAGATTGAATTCCAGAAGATCCTCGAAGTGCACGACTGGTTGCTTGAGCAGAGACTCCGGAAAATCGAGCAGCTTGCTGAGCAACGGATTGTGCGCCGCCAGACGCATCTGGTTGTCGAAGAGCGAGATGCCGGCCGGGATGTTGTCGATGATGGTCTTCAGCACCTGCCGCTGGTGTTCGATCTGAGCAGCGTTCTCTTTCTGTTCGGTGATGTTGGTGTAGGTCGTGACGAAGCCCGAGATCCGACCGCCGAAGCGGAATGGATAACCATCAACCAGCAGCGTTCCACCGTCGCGCGCCGCCCGTTCAAAGTGATGTGCCTGGAACTTGCGCGCCAGTGCGGCACGCTGCGCGACAAGTTCGGCCGGATCGCCGGGCCCGTACTCGCCGCGCTCGGCCGGATAGCGGATCAGGTCCTCGAAACGTACATAGGTGTACACGGCGCCCTGTGGTAGCCCGAGGATGTCGTAGATGTGATCGTTCCAGAAGAGCAGTCGCAGGTCTTCGTCGAACACCGTGACACCGATCGGCAGACCGCTGATAACGGCATGAAGCTGGCTCAGAATCTCTTCGCGTTCGGTCTCAATGCGTTTTTCGTGCGTGATGTCGCTGAAAGTGCCGGCAAAAAGCATTCTGCCGTGGCGTTCTATCGGTTTGCCTTTGACCAGAATCGTTGCATTCCTGCCCTGAAAACCAATCAACTTCAGCTCGATGTGCAGTGCCAGACGGTTTTTTACGGCCAACTCCAGCGCATCGTTGAAGCGCTGACGCTCGGTGTCCGACATGGTGTCACGGAGCTTGGGGGCTTCCTCGGGCGTGCATCCGATCAATGAACAGCGTAGATCGAGAGAATGCGGCGGCAACGTGAACACATGGGTCGAGGGGTCGTATTCCCAGTAGCCGATCCGCCCAAGATCCTGGATCAATTCAAGTTGCGCCGCTTCCAGCGAGTTGCCGAATGCTTCTGCCCCCATTTCCCTGCCCTTGCACAAAATGCTCAATGCATCAGGCTACTCCCGGCAAGGCCGCACTGCAACCCGCTCGAACATGTTGGCACGCCCCTTGCAGGATGACCTTCCCTAATCACGCGGAGATGGCCATGAAAGTCGAGGAATCCCAGGTCCGGCTGAATGCCGGCCACAGCTACGAGCACACCTTCAGTACGGAATCGTCGTCGACCTTCAGCTTCCGAACCGTCCTGCAGGAGATTGAAGCCAGCCTGCCGCCGGAAGCGCCCGCTGCGCAGCGCAGCAAGGTTGACGCGAGCCGGGTGCAACTGCTCCTGCAGCAGATGGTCGATGCGATTCTGGCGGTGTTGTCGGGCGAAAAATGCCGCTGCCGCGTGGATGATATTGCCGAAATGAAGCAAGGCTTGCCGGTCGAGGCCGAACTTCCCGGCGGCCGCTTGCGGAGCAGCGCGTTCGAGTGGCAGCGAACGGTGACCGAGCACGTCGAGGAGCATGAGCGGACGGCGGTCCGTGCCGATGGACTGGTCAAAACAGCAGACGGGCGGGAGATTGCCTTCAATCTCGACCTTTCGATGTGCCGGGATTTCAGCTGCACGCGCGAAGTGAAGGAAACCGGCAAGATCGTTTTCCGTGATCCGCTGGTGATCAATTTTGACGGCAAGGCTGCTGCGTTGACGGATACCCGCTTTAATTTCGACCTCGATGCCGACGGTACCGTCGAATCGCTGCCCACTCTGGCCCGCGGCAGCGGCTTTCTGGTCTTCGATAACGATCACGACGGCCGCATCAAGGATGGCAGGGAGCTATTGGGAGCCACTGGCGACCACGCTGGCGACGGCTTCGCCGACCTGGCGCGCCACGATACCGACCATAACGGCTGGATCGACGAGGCAGACCCGGCCTATGCAGCCTTGGGGGTCTGGTTTCCGGATGGCAAGATAACGCCGCTCAAGGAGGCCGGTGTCGGCGCACTGAATCTTGCCAGTGCCTGGAGCCCGTTCGCGCTCAAGGACGAGAACAACGTCGCGCGCGGCCAGATCTGGCGCACCGGGGTCTATCTCGCCGAGGATGGACGTGTCGGCAGCTTGCAGCAGGTCGATCTGGCGGTTGAAAAGACGTAGTGAAACTGTCGCAGATGCAAGCCGGCGGGGTCGGTGTGTCAGTACTCGACCCGGTTCCGGCCGCCCTGCTTTGCCCGGTAGAGGGCCGCGTCGGCGTGGGCGAGCAATGCCTGCAGATCGGCAAAGTCGCCTTGCCCGTTATTGAGCACCGCAATGCCGAGGCTGACTGTAAATGGGGGCAGTGATTTGTCGCGGCGCGCCTGCACTTCCTGCCGTATGCGCTCGGCAACGCGGCAGGCGTCTTTCAGCCCGGTTTCCGGCAGCAGAATGACGAACTCCTCGCCACCGAAACGGGCGAGGATGTCGGGCAGGCGCAGCATGTGACCGGCACGGTTGGCGTAATCCTTGATGACCAGATCGCCAACATGGTGGCCGTAGGTATCGTTTACCTTCTTGAAAAAATCGATGTCCGAGGCAATGACTGCCAGTGGACGTTTCGAGCGCTCGGCGCGGGCCCACTCGACTTCGGCACGGGCGAAAAAGGCACGACGATTCAGTGCGCTGGTCATCGGGTCGCGGGTGGCAAGGAATTCCAGTTCCTCGCGCAGACGCTCGTTGGCGATCAGGATGAAGCCAATCGACAGGCCGAGGATGCCGAGCGAAAACGCACCGAGATAGACCTGCTGGATCAGGCTGCGGTCGAAAACATCGTCCGCCTCGCTCACATTCATCGACAGCGTGACCAGTCGCCAGGCGGCGATGCCTGCGCCAAGCACAAAGGCCGATGTCAGGAAGCGACTGCCAAAACCGGCGGGTTTGGCCTGCCAGGCGAGCCAGGCTCCCAATGAAAAGAAGACGATGTTGGCCAGCGAGACCAGAAAAATGCGGCCCTGATAGCTGTGGCTGCCATAGGTCAGCCAGGTCAGCAGCACCACCACGCCAATGATGGCATCCAGCGCCGGTCGCCAGTGGGCCTTCCGCCCGGTGTAGCGCAGGAGGCCAAAGACCAGCAGCAATTCACCCAGCATGAAGAGGCCGTTGGCCAGCACGATGGAGGCGGCGTCCGGGATGAAGCCGCGCAAGGAGATGAGTCCCGAGGCGCAACTCATCAGTACGACAGCCTTGGCCCAGTCGTGCAGGCCCTCGATATCCTTCGGGAAGCTGCGTGCCTGCACCCAGAGCACCAGGGCGCACAGCAGGCCAAGCAGGTTGGCGACGAACAGGAAGGTGCGCGGGTTGATCAATTCCATGGCGTACCCGGCAGGGAAGAAAGAGTCATGCGGCGCTTCGATTGAGGGGCTGCGCTATTAGAGCAGATTTCGGCAATGTGAGAACTGCCGTCCGGCGGGTGCGAGCGGTCAGGGGCGCCTGGCCTTTGCCCGGGGGCTGATGAGGAACCACGCGTAGGCCGCAATTTGTAGCGCCAGCAGCAGGACGAAAACCACCCGCAGTGCATTGGCTTCCGATTGACCGAGATCGGTCAGCAGGTCGATCAGCAGGCCCATGCCCCATTGCGCACCAAAGCCACCGGCAAAGACCAGCAGGTTGTAGGTTGTGGTGGCACGTCCGGCGAGCTGCAGCGGGAAACCCGCAGCGGTCTGTGAGTAACCCAGCGTACCGAAGCCGGCACAGAGGCCGTAGGCGACCCACAGCAGAGTGGTGTTCGACAGCGTCTCGAAGGTGATCAGGCCGAGCATGAGCATCGAGAGACCGACGCCGCTGGCGAACAGCCGCACCGGTGCTATGCCTCGTCGCGCCAAGCGCGTGGCGAGAAGCCCGATACCGATGTAGGTGAACAGCATGGCAAAGCTCATGGCTGCCAGGTGGTCGGCTGCGACAGCGCGCGAATAGCCATTCACCTGCATCAGCCAGGCCATCGACCACAGCCCCTGCACGGCCATGAAACCGCCGGTCATGGTCAGGCCGAGGGGAGCAAAACGCCAGAAATGGGCGCTGGAAAATACTTGGCACACCCCTCGCCATTGCGCTGCGAGATTCTCCGGGGCACTGGTGGCAGCATTGGCCGTATGGGCAACCTGGGCCGGCCGCTCCGGGATGCCGAAAAACAGCCAGGCGGCCGAAGCCAGCGTGGCAACAGCCAGCACGCCGAAGATTTCGCGCCAGCCCGAGAGGTGTAGCAAGGCTTCCAGCGGCGCCGTGGCTGCCAGTGCGCCGAGGCCGCCGGATGTCATCATCCAGCCGGTCAGCGAGGCCTGCCGCTCCGGCGGATACCACTGCGAAAAAGCCTTGAAGGCGGCCATCAGGCAGGCCGAAACCCCCAGCCCGATGATGGCGCGGGCGGTCGCCAGCGCAGCCATGTCGTCCGCAATCGCAAACAGTGCAGCACCGGTTGCGGCAATGAGCAGCAGGGCCGATTCCACCCGGCGGGCGCCGAAGCGGTCGAGCAGCATGCCGAGAGGCAGTTGCGCCAGGCAGAAGGCAAGCAGATAGGTGCTGGTCAGCAAGCCGAGATCGCCGGCTGACAACCCGAGGTCGTTCGCCAGTTCCGGGCCGATGACGGCGTTGGCCGAGCGGAAGAAGTAGGAAAGGAAATAGGCCGCCGCGAAGGGCAGCAGCAAACCGAGATGCAGCTTGGCTGACGGCATCAGGGCTGGTCTGTCTGCGGCAGATTGGCTTTCAGCCAGTCCAGGCGGTCGTGGATTTTCTTTACCCAGGCCGGCGTCAGGCCAGGCGCCCCGGCAATGGCTCGCAGCCGTTCTGCGTCCGGGCGGTGCTGGTGCCAGGTTTGCCACAGGGTGTCGAGCAGGACAGCACCGGCCGGCCGCTCCAGTCGTACCATGATGTCGCCGGGGGCGGCCTCACCCTCCTCCAGTACCCGGTAGTACCAGCCGGTCAGGCCGCTTTCGACGATGTGGGCAGTAATGCCCTTGAGGCCATAGCGGCTGTCGATCTTCCAGCACGGGCGGCGCGGTTGCGACACCTGCAGCACGGTCGAGCCGATGCGGACGATGTCGCCGATGCAGACATTGGTTTCATCGAAGCCGAAAGTCGAAATGTTTTCACCGATGCTGCCGATGGCCAAGGCCTCGGCAATGTCCGGAAAGCGTTCGGCCAGCTTCGCGTAGTTTTCGCCGGCATAGTGATGCACCGCCTTTTCCGGACCGCCGTGCACGCGCCGGTCAGCCTGAACATCGCCGACCAGCCCTTCCTTCGTGATGCGTACCGGACCGGTCAGCGCTTGCTTCCAGATGGCGCTGAACTGGCCTTCGTCGTCGATGCGGACAGGGGTGCCGGTGAAGAGGCGGGTGTTGTTCATTTTTTGAAAATTCAATTAACCACGGAGAGCACGGAGGAAAAACAAAGAAAAATCGCTGGCTCATTCTCTTCGCAAGCGAATCGGTGCTTATCGGAAAAGTTTGGCCTTTTCTCCGTGTCCTTCGTGATCTCCGTGGTTAAAACTGCCTTCATCATTCGCCCCACAGCCACGCGGCGCCGCGCACTCCGGACGAATCGCCGTGCCGATGCTTGACCAGTTTTGTCGCGACATGATCGGAGAAGATATGCGCCCCCCATTGCTGCGGCACGTTTTCGTAGAGGCGGTCGAGATTTGATACTCCGCCACCCAGCACGATGATCTGGGGATCGAGGATGTTGATGACGACCGCCAGCGATCTGGCCAGCCTGTTTTCGTAACGCTGCAAGGTCGCTTCGCAGGCGGCGTCACCGGCGACGGCGCGCGCCGCGATGATTTCTGGCGTCAGGAATTCCCCGCTGGCGTTGGCGTGGTCGCGTGCCATTCCCGGCCCGGACAGCCAGGTTTCGACGCAGCCGTGGCGTCCGCAGTAGCAGGCCGGTGCCGGCAAATCTTCCTCGGTAGGTTCGGGTAATGGGTTATGTCCCCACTCTCCAGCAATGGAATTGGCGCCAGTGAGTACCTGCTCACGAATCGCGACACCGCCACCGACCCCGGTGCCGAGGATCACACCGAAGACGGCGTCGGCACCAGCGCCGGCACCATCCACCGCTTCCGAAAGGGCGAAACAGTTCGCGTCATTGGCCAGCCGTATTTCACGTTGCAGCACCGTCTGCAGGTCGCGCTTCAGCGGCTGGCCGATCAGGCAGGTTGAATTGGCATTCTTGATACAGCCCGTTTGGGCCGATTCAACACCGGGGATGCCGACACCGACGCTGCCGCGCTGGCCGAGTTCGATTTCCAGGGCTTCGACCAGTCCGGCGATGGCCATGACCGTTCCCATGTAGTCGCCGGCCGGGGTGGCGATGCGCCGGCGCGCGAGTTCGCTCAGGCCATCGAAAGCCGCAGCTTCGATCTTGGTACCACCGAGGTCGACGCCGATGCGCATGTCAGGACGATTGTTCGAGGGCAGCGATAGCCTGCTCGTAGGTGCCCTGCACGTCGCCGGGGGCGTCGATGGAAACGCCGAGGTCGCGCACCAGGCCGTCGGTCAGGCCGAAGATCCAGCCGTGGATGGTCAGGTTCTGGCCGCGATTCCACGCCTCCTGAACCACGGTTGTTTGGCAGACGTTGAGCACTTGTTCGATGACGTTAAGCTCGCATAGCCGATCGATCACCGATTTTTCATCGCCGATACGGGCCAGTGCTGGCGCATGTTTCTGCTTCACGTCCTGGATGTGGCGCAACCAGTTATCGACGAGGCCGAGGCGCAGATTGTTGTGTGCGGCCTTGACGCCACCGCAGCCATAGTGGCCGACGACGAGAATGTGCTGGACGCGCAGCGCATCGACCCCGTACTGCAGTACCGACAGGCAGTTGAGGTCGCTGTGGACCACCTGATTGGCGACGTTGCGGTGGACGAAGACTTCGCCCGGCAGCAGGCCGGCGATCTGGTTGGCAGGTACGCGCGAGTCGGAACAGCCGATCCACAGATACTCCGGTTCCTGCAGACGGGAAAGCCGCTGGAAGAACTCCGGGTCGTCCTTGCGCAGCGAGTCGGACCACTCGCGGTTTTTTTCGAAGAGATGCTTGAGATCGGACATAGGGCGGGCCGCCTGGATTGCTGCAATGCGGCATTCTACCGCAGCAGAAATCAGATGCGGACGGCAACGCCGCGCACGTGGCCGAGTGCGCTGGTCGAGGTCTTGAGGACGGCGCCACCGGCCTCCATGAGCAGGGAAAACAGATTGCGCTCGGAATAGAGGCAGACCGGTACTGCCAGCCCATAGCGTCTTGCCATTTCGGGTGCTAAAGGTGCCAGCCGGTCATTGACCAGCTTGCCGCCATCCGCATAGTTTTCGCCGAGATCCGAATGAATGCCGTAGAGCGAAATAAAAAGCTTGCCGCCAATCTTCAGACGCTGCAGGAAGCGCCGCACAGCCGTTTTTGCTTCGGCATAGCGAAGAGGGCTGAGGCTGCGTTGGCTGAGGATGATGTCGAAGGGCTCAAGCGTCAGAGCGGCTTCTGCCTCGGCCAGTGCCGCCAGGGGTTGATGGACGATGTTGACATGCCCGAACGGTTCCCGGTCGGAAAACAGCAATACGCGGGCACCCGCCTCTGCCATGCGCAAGGCCTGATCTTCGGCGCCGATACCTATCAGCATCGCCGTCACCGCCTCACCACTGCGCTGTCGCCTGGCCAGCTCGGCCAGAACCCATTGATCCACTTCACAGGTTGGCGCCGGTAATCCGTCCATGCCGTCCTCCTTGCCGTGAGCCGCCTGTTTGCCGACTACCCGACTACAATTCCATTGTTCTTCATTGCTGCATGGAACACAATAGCCGGAGCGGGTTTCAGGCTTGTTTCAGGAGATAATTATGCTGGTGAAATTCGATTCCAACGTGGCCGGCGAGCTGATGATGTTTGCCGATGTTGCCCGGCGCTTGCTGCAGGCAGCAGGCAAGGAGTGTACGGCGCGTGGCGTCATTCGGGCTGAACAGGTGCCGGACATCGTCGCCCGGCTGCGTCAGGCTGCTGCTACCGACAAGGCCGAGCACACGGGGGGGGAGGATGACGATGACCAGAATGTGGTCAGCCTCGGCCGGCGTGCGCAGCCCTTCATCGAATTCCTCGAACTGACTGCGCGCGAAAAGGATGGCTTTGTCCTTTGGGAAGCCCCATCGGATTTTGGCGCATAGCCGGCGACCAGGCTGACGCCTTCAGTTCGCGTCCAGCTTCGTGTTGTGTGCCTGCAGCCAGGCCATCAACTCTCCGAGCGGCATTGGCCTGGCGTAAAGGAAGCCTTGCGCGGTCGGGCAGCCGAGGCCGCGCAGGAAGCCGGCTTGCTCCGGCGTCTCCACCCCTTCGGCGACAATGCCGACGCCGAGTTTCTGGCCAAGGGAGATGATCGTCTCGGCAAACATGCCGCCTTGCCCCCCCGATATTTCACTGATGAAGCTACGGTCGATCTTCAGGCAGTCGAGCGGCAGTTCGCGCAGGTGTGCGAGCGAGGAGTAGCCGGTACCGAAATCGTCGATAGCGATGCGCAGGCCGATCTTCTTCAGGTTCTGCAGGCTGCTGAGCACCACCTTCGGCTCGTCCATCGCCAGGCTTTCGGTGATTTCAAGTTCGAGTGTGCTGGCCGGTAACTCATTGCGGGCCAGCACGGCTTCGACATGGTGGGCAAAGCGCTTGCTGCGGAACTGCGGCATGCTGACATTGACCGCCACGTAAGCGGGCGCACCGGGCAGGTGACGAATTTCCCGGAAAGCGGCACAGGCCGCGTCGAGCACCCAGTCACCGATTTCAACGATCAGGCCGGAATATTCCGCCAGCGGAATGAAAACGCTCGGGGGCTGCACGAAACCCTCGTCGCCGGGCCAGCGGATCAGCGCTTCGATACCGGTCACCCGACCGGTGGCCAGAGATATTTGTGGTTGGTACCAGACGGCCAGGTTGCCGTGATTGAAGTCGTCGCGCAGGCGACGGATGATTTCCAGCCGCCAGCGCGTGTTGTCTTCCATTTCCGGGATGAAATATTCGTAACTGTTGTGCAGACTGCGCTTGGCACGATTGAGCGCGATGTTGGCCCGCTTGAGCAGTGAAATGCCGGTTCGGTCGCCTTCCAGCAGGCGGCAGAAGCCGGCGGTAATTGCCACCGGAAGCAGGTGGTCGCCGGCCCGGCAAGGCGACACGAAACAATCGAACAGTACTTCTGGATTGACGCGCGATTCCGGCCCGATCAATCCGAATACATCGGCGCCGATTCGTGCAACGACGCCGGTGCCATTCATGTGCTGCTGCAGGCGCGCGGCCACCGAAATCAGCAGCGCATTGCCGGCCTCGTGACCGAGGCCATCGTTAAGGTCGGCGAAATGCTGCAGGTCGAGCAGCGCCACCACATCATCAGCGTTGTCCTTGCCAGCGGCTTCATCAAGGTCGAGGATGAAGCGCGTGCGGTTCGGCAACTGGGTCAGGCCGTCATGGTAGGCGGTGTAGTGCAGGCGCTCGACCAGCTTGACGTTGCCGAAGCAGGCCGAAATGCTGGCGGCAAACACCTCGATCAGCTGGCGGTCGCTGTTGGTCACCGGGTTGGTGGTGTTGAGATAAACCGCAGCTTCCTGATCACCGCTTTTCAGATAGACGACGGTGTGGTCGTCGCCGAAGCGGTGTTCGCCGCTTGTCACACAGCCTTCGATTGCCGCGACGACCGACTTGTCGTCCAGCTGTTCGAGCGGCTCCGCGATATGGCTGGCCAGTCTGCCAGCGGCGCCGACGATGTACAGCCGATCCGGATCGGTCGCGCACGGAGAACCGCGCTGGGCGCAGACGATGCCGTCGAGCGGCAGCTTGAGCAAGGCCGCGACCTGGGTCAGCACACCTTCGGCAAAGGTGTTGATGGCGCGCACTTCCATCAGGTCGGCGGCGGCGTGCACGATCATTTCCAGCCCGCGCCGGTTTTCGGCAATGGTACGTATCTGTTCGTAGGAGCGCAGGGCCGAAGTGATCGCGGTGATCAGCCGGGTGCGGGTCAGTTCCGCCTTGGTGCGGTAATCGTTGATGTCGTAGTCGTTGAAGACCGACAGCTCCGGTGCATAGCCCGGCTGGCCGGTACGCAGGATGATCCGGCATTCGGGCATGTGCAGCGTGTCGCGGATATAGCCGACCATGGCCAGGCCGGCATCTTCGGTTTCCATGACCACATCAAGCAGCACCACCGAAAAATCCCGGTTGGCGGCGAGCATCTCGCGGGCTTCCATGGCGGAGTGGGCATGGCTGATGGCCAGCGGGCGGCCGAGGATGCGCACGGCGTGCAGCGCGAAATCGGTGGCGGCGTGAACCTCGTGGTCGTCATCGACCACCAGAATCTGCCACATGTCGGAACCGTGTCGCCCCTTGGCGGGATCGTCGTCGTCGATCAGGGAATCGATCTCGTCACTGCCTGTCATGGGGTCTCTCCATGTTCGACCAAGCGTGGCGCCACTTTCGGCAGCACCATTTCAAAAGCCACGCCCTTGCCGGGCTCGCTGTCGAGCCTGATGCTGCCGCCGAGCACTGCGGTGACCAGATTGTAAACGATGTACAAACCGAGCCCGCTGCCGCCCTTGCCGAGCTTGGTCGTGAAGAAGGGGTCGAAGGCCTGCTGTGCAATGTTGCCGGTCATGCCGCTGCCGTTGTCGCTGTAATGAAGACGGACATTTTCCTCACCCTCGTCTGCCCGGATAGTGATCCTTCCTGCCGGCGTATGTTCGAAACCATGGAGCAAAGAGTTCATGATCAGGTTGCTGAGCACCTGCTCCAGAGGTCCGGGGTAACTGTCCAGCATGATACCGGTGGATACCTCGACGTCGATTTCATGCGCTGTGCGGCGCAGGGTCGGGTGCAGTGCGGAGAGGATTTCCCGGATGACCTCGCCGAGATCGAACTGACGCCGACGCATGCTGGTCTGGTCAACGGCCACTTCCTTGAAGCTGCCGATCAGGTCGCCGGCACGCGTAGCGTTGCGTTCGACAATGGCGGCCGCATCCAGGCAGCCTCGTGTGAAATCGGTGATGCTGGAGCGCCGGAGCCCCTCGCCGCTGGCCAGCAGCGTGGCGAATTCTTCGGTGCGCGCCCGCAGTGACGTGGCGACGGTGAT
>JAUPVD010000115.1 GCA_030917225.1 Pseudomonadota bacterium | reverse complement strand
TTTGTGCTTGACCCCGAGCTTGTCCAGCACCTCGGTGATCTTGCGCCGGGCGACCACGGAATCATCGACAAAGAAGACACCGACTTCCTCAGACACACGCGCCGGAGCAACATCGACGATGATGGCTTCGCCGAAGGCATTGGCAAGAATTTGCTCGACGTCAAGAATCGACACCAGATGCCCGCCTTCCAGTTCGATCACGGCGGTGATCAATCCCTGGTTCGAGGCCAACACTGTTTCCGGCGCCTTCACGCGCTCCCAGTCCACACGGATGATGCGGTCGACTTCATGCACCAGAAAACCCAGGGTCCGCTTCGAGTACTCGGCAACCATCATCGTTTTGCCGAGACCTGGAGGCGCGCTGCCCTCCAGATCGAGATAGGAGGCCAGCGAAAGCACCGGGATAACGTTGCCGCGAAGCGATATCAGCCCTTCGACACCTTTAGGCATATTCGGCGTACGCGTGATGTGCGGCGAACGCCCTACCTCGCGCACCTTGAACACGTTGATCCCGAAAGTTTCGCGTGTACCCAGCGAGAACAGCAGAATCTCCATCTTGTTCGAACCCGCCAGCCGCGTGCGGGCATCGATGCTTTCGAGGAGATTTTTCTTGTCTGATAAATCCATGCTCACGCTCCTGCGAACGGTTCCGGTCAGGCCGGCACGGGAAGGCTGGTTGACTCGCCGAGAATCCGCCGTGCCAACGCCTCCGATAGTTTCTGCGGCTCAAATTTGGCGACATACTCATCGACACCGACCGACTTGCCAAGCTGCTGGTTCGACATGCCGGAAAGCGAGGAGTGCATGATGACCGGAATGCCGATGAAGCGCGGATCGCTCTTGATCCTCTTGGTCAGGATGTAGCCATCCATCTCAGGCATTTCGATATCGGTCAGCACCAGGCTGATCATCTCGCGTGGTTCCTTGCCGCAACTGATCGCGTACTCGGCCATCTTTTCCAGCTCTTGCCAGGCCTGCCGCCCATTGACCGACGATACGTACTTGACGTTCATGAGCTGCAAGGTCTTTTCGATCTGCTTGCGGGCAACGACCGAATCATCGGCAAAGAACACCAGCGCATCCGGCTTGTCCACCTGAACCACGCTGCGGAAGGCCATGTCGTCATCGTAGCGCGCGGTCTCAGCCAGCACCTTCTCGACGTCCATCATCATCACCAGCCGATTGTCCTCGAGCTCCGTCACGGCCGTGACCAGCCCGCCCATTTCGGCCATCAGCATTTCGGGCGGTACGCGCATCTGGCTCCAGTCCAGGCGCAGGATGGTATCAACGCCCTCGACCAGAAAGCCCTGCGTATGGCCGTTGTACTCGGTGACAATCATGATGTCGCGCGGCGTTTCCGTCTGCACCCCCGCATACTTCGCCAGATCGATCACCGGCACCAGCACGCCGCGCAGACTGACCATTCCTTCAACGGCAGACGGCATTTCCGGAGCGGAAGTGATCGGTGGCGTACGCATGACTTCGCGCACCTTGAACACGTTGATGCCGAACGTCTCTTTTCTACCCGTGCGCGTATCCTTGCCCAGGAAAAAAAGAAGAATCTCCAACTTGTTCGTACCCGCCAGCTTGGTGCGGGCGTCAATGCTCTTCAGTAGTTCGGACATACCTGAACCCCTTCTGGAAACCTGGTGTTGCTCATCGCCGTATGTTAATCCATCGACCCGGCCGGCACCATGCCAACCGCTTAAGAATTACCGCCAGCGTCACACTTCTGTCTTGTAGCCTATCCGGAAACCGCCCCAGTGTCTTCCTTTCACCATGACCGGCGCCGAGATGTCATGCATGATCTCGCCGGTGTCGCGGCGGTAGGTCTGCAACAGGAAAGCCTGGCGATGGTCACCGCAACGCTTGCCCACCGGATCATCGAACATGCGCTTGGTCCGATTGTTCACGAAGTCGACTTTTTCGTCGCCCGTCAGCGGCTGCGAGAACTTCCGGTTGTGCGTCGGCACGTAGCCCTTGCGGTCGCAGGAAATCGCATAAACCAGCCACTTGTTCTGATCGAGCAGTTGCTCCTGCAACGGCGTCAGCGCCTGGTCGGTAAAATCGTCGAACTTCGTCTTGAACTTGGCTGGCTTGGTGTTGGCGATCGGCTGATATGTCTGGTCGAACAGATCATCCAGGCGGATACGCCCGGAATCCACCGCCTTGTCGAGCAGCGCACCGATTTCGGCCGCGGCCCGCTGGACAATCGGCGGCATGCGGGCATGCGTTTGCACGGCTGCATCGCCGGCGCTGCCCAGCTTGAAAACGTTGCCGATCTCCTTCAGGTTGGCCGCCAGGTACTCCAACTGACCGGCCTCTCGCAGCGCCTTCTCCGAAGCTGCGCTATTGGCCTCGGCCATCGACATGATGCTGCGGACGTGGTCGGCGATGTCACCGCCGGAGCGGCTCTGCTCATCGATGGCGGCAGCGATCGCATCTACTTTCTCCATCGTATCGCGGGCGCCGCGATTGATCCGATCAAGGGAGTCTGCAGCCTGTTGTGCCAGGCTGGCGCCGTTCTTGGCCTGCCCCGTGCCGGCTTCGATGCTGACGATGGCACTCTGCGTTTCGCCCTGGATCGCCGAAATCATGCTGCCGATCTCGCCGGTGGCCTGCGAGGTTCGCTCGGCCAGCTTGCGCACCTCATCGGCAACGACGGCAAACCCCCGCCCCTGTTCGCCCGCCCGGGCAGCTTCGATGGCCGCATTGAGCGCCAGCAGATTGGTCTGGTCGGCGATCTCGCGAATGGTCTGGACAATGCCGCTGATCGCCTTCGACCGCTCGCCAAGCGCATAGACGACTTCGGCAGACTGGGTCACCGAGGCGGCGATCTTCTCCATCTCGGCCGAAGCACTCTGCACGATATCCATGCCCTCGGCAGAAAGACCGCTGGCCGACTCTGCGATCTGGGCAGTATCGGTCGCATTCTGGCTGACTTGATGCATTTTCTCGGTCAGCTGATTCATCGCCGAAGCGGTGGCCATCGCCGCGTCACGCTGCTGATTCGAACCGGAGGCAACGGTATTGGCCTCGTCGATCAGCATGGCGGATGCTTTGGCCACCTCAACCGAGTTGAAGAACACCTTGCCGATAATCGTCGAGAAGCTGGCCATCAGCTTGTTGAACGCTGCTGCGGTAGCCGCCACTTCATCGCTACCTTCTTCAGGAACCCGACGGGTCAGGTCACCATCCATGTACATCTGTTCGATGACGTCGCGCAAGGCGTTGACGCGGCGCACCAGGCCGCCTTCGATAACCAAGGAAAGCCCTATTGCCACCGCCGCCATCAGCGCCAGTCCAATAGATACTCCCTGTGCCCCGGCTCCGAAAACGGCCGGGCCAAATGCCATGATGCCGCCGGCAACGACCAGCATCACCAGAAACGCAGCGCGAATCTTCCAGGCCAATCCGCTCATACTTCCCACCCTCACCTTCGTTGTTATTTTCGCCCCGCAGCGAGGCCAGTCTCCAGCACTCTACGGCTCAATCACGCAATACTTAATCCTGAAGCCGCCGCAGCAAACAGGT
>JAUPVD010000114.1 GCA_030917225.1 Pseudomonadota bacterium | reverse complement strand
CGTCGCCGGCGGCAACGATGCCGAGCTGGCGGGCAATGGCCAGTGCCGTCAGCGCATGATCGCCGGTGATCATCTTCACCTTGATGCCGGCGGTGTGGCAGGCCCTGACTGCACTGATCGCCTTCGGCCGCGGCGGATCAATCATGCCGACCAGACCGAGGAAGCTCAGGCACTGTTCGGAAAGTTGCTCATGGCTCAGCAACCCACCGCGTTGGCGACTGCCGCGCGCAAAAGCCAGCACGCGATAACCGCGCTCGGCCATTGCCTGCGCATGGCGTTCGACGGCATCGGCATCGAACGGCCGCACACGGCCTTCAGCATCGAGCATGTCGCCGCAGCGCGGCAGGATGCGCTCCAGCGCCCCCTTCACATACACCATCTGCACGCCCTCGACTTCGTGCGCCGTCGCCATGTACTGCGCCGCCGAATCGAAGGGCAGCACATCGAGTCGAGGAAAAACCATCTGCAGCGTGCCTTCGTCGAGACCGGCCTTGCGCGCAACAACGAGCAGCGCGCCTTCGGTCGGGTCACCAACGATTTCCCACTTGCCACCGTGCCGCGATGAATCGCGGTTCAGTGCCGCGTCATTGCACAGCACGCCGGCAACCAGCAGTTCGCGCAGCGCCCCGGCAATCGCCGGCGGGTAAGCAGCGTCACCAATATGCCCTTCCGGCGCATAGCCGCTACCGCTGACTTCATGACGGTCGCCACCGGTCCACAGCTCGCACACCGTCATCTGGTTCTCGGTCAGCGTACCGGTCTTGTCGGAACAGATTACCGTCGTGCTGCCCAAGGCTTCGACCGCCGGCAGCTTGCGGATGATCACGCGTCGCTTGGCCATGCGTGAAACGCCGATAGCCAGCGTAATGGTGACCGCCGCCGGCAATCCTTCTGGGATCGCACCCACGGCCAGCGCCACCGCCGCCATGAACATGTCGAAAGCCGTCTCGCCGCGCAGCAGGCCAACGGCAAACGTGAGCAGCGCCAGCCCGCCGATGACCAGCAACAGCCAGTTGGAGAAGTCCGCCATTTTCTTCGTCAGCGGCGTCTGCAGATCGGGAGATTCGGCGATCAGCCGCGAGATGCGGCCGGTTTCGGTGGATGAACCGGTGGCCGCCACCAGCCCGGCAGCCTGCCCGCTGACCACCATCGTGCCGGCGTAGGCCATGTTGCAGCGGTCGGCGAGCAGCGTATCGGCGGGCAGCGAATCCGGCGTCTTGTGCACCGCTGCCGATTCGCCGGTCAGCGAAGCCTCCATCGCTTTCAGGCCATGCGATTCAACCAGGCGCAGGTCGGCAGGAACGCGGTCGCCGGCCGCCAGCAGCACGACATCGCCGGGCACCAGCGCGTGTGCGCCAAGGCGCCGCTTGGTACCGGAGCGCAGAACCATGGTTTCGCTGGCCAGAGAGCGCGCCAGCGCGGCCAGCGCGGCCTCGGCCTTGCCTTCCTGGACAAAGCCGATGATGGCGTTGACCAGCACCACACCGAAGATCACGCCGCTATCGACCCACTCGCCCAGCACCGCAGTGATGCTGCCGGAAAGGATCAGCACCAGTACCAGCGGCTGCACCAGCTGTTCGGCAAAGCGCCGCAGGGCGCTCTTGCCCGGCGGCACCGGTAAACGGTTCTCACCATGGCGGAGCAGGCGTGCAGCCGCCTCGTCATCGGAAAGTCCGCCGGCACAATCGGCGCCGAGCCCCGTCACGGTCTCGTCGACGGACAGGGCATGCCAGCGGGGAGCGTCCCTATTTTTCTCAGACACGGGCGATTACTCCGATTGCTCCGTTCATTCCGGTTGTTTCGAGTCGATGGCGATGGTCACCGGCCCATCGTTGACCAGATGCACCTGCATGTCGGCGCCAAAAACGCCGGTGGGTACCGGCCGCCCGAGCGCCGTCGCCAGTTTGCCGACGAAGCGTTCGAACAGGGGTTGCGAGACCTCGCCGCGCGCCGCACGGCTCCACGACGGGCGGTTGCCTTTCCTTGTCGAGGCGAACAGCGTGAATTGCGACACCGCCAGAATTCGTCCGTCGGCCTGCTGCACATCGCGATTCATCACGCCCTCGGCATCGGCAAAGATGCGCAGGCGAACGATCTTCTGCGCCATCCAGTCGAGATCGGCTTCCGTTTCGTCTTCGCCAAACCCTGCCAGAACCAGCAGGCCATGCCCGATGCTGCCGGTTATTTCGCCGGCTACGGCAACATGCGCCGCGCTGACCCGCTGGATCACCACTCGCATGGCGACACCTCAGGGATGCGGATGAAAGACGGCGCCGGAGATGACGCCACGCACCGTGCGCAGCAGCGTCACCGACCATACGGCGAGCAACAGCAGCCAGCAGGCGACGCCGACCGTATCGACACCGCCGATGCCGGTCAGCGGCGACAGGCGCAGGCTGGCGGCGACAAAGGCGCCGAGCGGGAAGGTAAAGCCCCACCAGGACAGTGCGAAGGGCATCTGCCCGGCGCGGCGCGCCGCATTGGTCAGCAGCGTCGCCATCACCAGCCACCAGACGCCGAAGCCCCAGAGCAGCAGCGAGATGAACAGGAAGGGTTCGCGGGCCACGGAAAAGGGCAACTGGTCGAGCACGTTCAGCAGGCTGACCGGAATGACACCGAGCGGGGCCAGATGAATCCACGCTGTTGGCGTCAGGATGCCGACCGCCGGCTTGGCCAGCAACTTGCG
>JAUPVD010000113.1 GCA_030917225.1 Pseudomonadota bacterium | reverse complement strand
TCTTCGGTGGGTTGTACGCCGGACAGCTACCTGTTCTGGGATTCGATCCACCCGACGGCTCTGGGCCACAGGATCATTGCCGATGCCGCCTTCAACGTGCTCGCCGTTCCCGAGCCGGAGACCTATGCACTGCTGCTTGCAGGGCTGGGGCTGATGGGCGCAGTGGCGCGTCGTCGTCGGCAGATGCAAGCCTGAACAGCGCTGCTAGGTATCAACAGAAAACGGGAGCTGCGGCTCCCGTTCTGTTTTTCTAGGAGGCGGTATCGATCTGCTCGGAAATTGCCAGCCACTTCTCCTCCAGCACTGCGAGTTCCGCATCGACCTGGCTCAGCTGCGTGCCCAGTTCGCCAATCTCCTGCGGTGGCAATGAGGTAGCCAGGCGGGCTTCCAGCCCGTGTTTCTTCGTCTGCAGGTCGAGCATCTGCTGTTCGAGCTTGCCCTGGTCGCGCATCAGCGCCTTGACGTTGCCCGCTACCTTCTTGTTGGCCACCGGCGGTGGCGGTGCCTGCTCAATTATTTCCGCAGGATGCTTCAGGGCTGCCTTCAGTTCTTCGCGCGAACGCTTGGCTTCGTCGAGCAGGTAGCGCTGGTAGTCGTCGAGGTCGCCGTCGAAGGGCTCGATACCGCCGCGCGAGACCAGCCAGAATTCGTCGCAAACGGAGCGCAGCAGCGAACGGTCGTGACTGACCAGCATCACCGTGCCTTCGAATTCGTTGAGCGCCACCGACAGCGCCTCGCGTGTGGCGAGGTCGAGGTGGTTGGTCGGTTCGTCCATCAGCAGCAGGTTCGGGCGTTGCCAGACGAGCATGCACAGCACCAGACGCGCCTTCTCGCCGCCGCTCATGGTGCCGACGGGTTGCTTGACCATGTCGCCGCTGAAATTGAAGCTGCCGAGGTGGGTGCGCAGATCCTGCTCGCGGCCGCTCTGGCCGGCCGGCAGCCCGGCCCGGGCCATGCGCACCATGTGTTCGAGCGGGTTGCTGTCCGGCGTCAGCACGTCGAGTTCCTGCTGCGCGAAGTAGCCGATGGAAAGGCCCTTGCCTTCGGTTACCGTGCCGCTGATCGGGGCCAGTGCGCGGGCGATGGTTTTCACCAGCGTTGATTTGCCCTGCCCGTTGGCGCCGAGGATGCCGATGCGCTGGCCGGCCATGACCGACTTGCTGACGTTTTGCACGATCACCGTCGACGGTGTGCCGGCCGGTGCCTCTGCAGGCGGCGGATAGCCGAACGAGGCGCCTTCCATGGCCAGCATCGGGTTCGGCAGGTTGGCCGGCTCCTTGAACTCGAAGGTGAAGTCGGCGCTGGCCAGCACCGGCGCCAGGCGTTCCATGCGGTCCAGCGCCTTGACCCGGCTCTGCGCCTGCTTGGCCTTGCTGGCCTTGGCCTTGAAGCGGTTGATGAAGGCCTGCAGGTGGGCGATCTTGTCCTGCTGCTTGGCAAAAGCGTTCTGCTGCAGCTCCATCTGCTGTGCGCGCATGTCTTCGAAGGTGCTGTAGTTGCCGCCGTAGCGCGTCAGCTTGCCGGCATCGATGTGCAGCGTGACATTGGTGACGGCGTCAAGAAATTCGCGGTCGTGGCTGATCACCAGCATCGTGCCTTCGTAGCGCTTGAGCCAGGCTTCGAGCCAGACCAGTGCGTCGAGGTCGAGGTGGTTGGTCGGTTCGTCGAGCAGCAGCAGGTCGGAGGGACACATCAGCGCACGCGCCAGTTGCAGGCGCATGCGCCAGCCGCCGGAGAAGCTGTCGACCGGGTTGTTCAGTTCGGTGGTGCGGAAGCCGAGGCCGAGGATCAGCGCCTGTGCCCTAGCCTGAGCGTCGTGCGCGCCGGCATCGTGCAGGGCCATGTAGGCGTGCGCCATGCGCTCGCCGTCGTCGCTGGCCTCGGCGGCGTGCACTTCGTTCTGGGCGGCGAGCAGCGCGGTGTCGCCTTCGATGACGAAATCGGTGGCCGACTGGCTGGTCTCCGGCATCTCCTGCGCCACCTGCGCCATGCGCCACTGCGCCGGGATGCTGAAATCGCCGGCATCTTCGTGCAGCGTGCCGTTGAGCAGCGCGAACAGCGTCGATTTGCCGGCGCCATTGCGGCCGACCAGGCCGACCTTCTCGCCGGGGTTCAGGGTGACCGAGGCATTGTCCAGCAGCACCTTGGCGCTGCGGCGCAGGGTGACGCTCTTGAGGGTGATCATGAATGGAGCCTTAAAAAGCAGTTAACCACGGAGCACACAGAGATCACAGAGAAGGCCATATATATCCGGCTCTTCTCCGTGTCCTCCGTGCTCTCTGTGGTTTGAATCGAGAGTCTTTAACGGAAAACCACCGTCTTGTTGCCGTGCACGAGGACGCGGTCTTCGAGGTGGTAGCGCAGGCCGCGCGCGAGCACGGTTTTTTCGATGTCCTTGCCGTAGCGCACCATGTCCTCGATCGAGTCGGAGTGGTCGATGCGGATCACGTCCTGCTCGATGATCGGCCCCTGGTCGAGTTCCTCTGTGACGTAGTGGCAGGTGGCGCCGATCAGCTTGACGCCGCGCTCGTAGGCCTGATGGTAGGGCTTGGCGCCGACGAAGGACGGCAGGAATGAGTGGTGGATGTTGATGATGCGGCCGGGGTACTTGGCGCACAGATCGGATGACAGCACCTGCATGTAACGCGCCAGCACCATGCAGTCGCCATGCACTTCCTCGAAGATGCGCTGCACTTCGGCGTAGGCGGCGGCCTTGTTGTCAGGCATGACCGGTACGTGGTGGAAGGGAATGCCGTGCCACTCGACGAAACCGCGGAAGGTGTCGTGGTTGGAGATGACGCAGGGAATCTCGATGTCGAGTTCCTTGGCCTGCCAGCGGGCCAGAAGGTCGTAGAG
>JAUPVD010000112.1 GCA_030917225.1 Pseudomonadota bacterium | reverse complement strand
GCCTTGCCTTCCACCATCCAGTCGTTCCACGCCTTGGCGCGATCCGCCGAGCACCAGATCGCCTTCGACTTGTCGACCGAATCCTGCGACAGGATCGGGTAGAGGAAGGTGTAGATGGTGACGTTGTCGAGCTTCTGCATTTCCTTCGCCAGCTTCTTGCAGTAACCGCAGTTCGGGTCCTCGAACGAGGCCAGCACGCGCTTGCCGTCGCCGCGCACCTGCTTCACCGCGCGATCCAGCGGCAGGTCGCTCCACTTGATCGCGGTCAGCTTGTTCATCCGGTCCTGCGTCACGTTCTTCATTGTCTTGCCGTCGATCAGCGGGCCAACGATGAAGGCACTGCCCTTCTCGTCGCTGTAGAGGATCTGGCCATCGGCGTAGATCTCGTACAGGCCCAGGTAGCCGGACTTGGTCACGCTCTCGGCCTTGGCGCCGAATTTCGTCTCGAAGTTCTTCTTGACCGCAGCTTCGTCAGCGAGGACGGCACCGGCAAGGGTTGTGGCAACAAGGGCCGGTAGCAGTTTCTTCAGCATCAGCTTCTCCAGTGGGGGGGGATTTACAAGGTGCCCAGTGCGTAGCGGGCAAGCGTGTTTTTTATGACCGGCAGCCGGTTGGTCAGGTTCATTCCGAGATTGCGCAGTGGCTTCAGGCCAGGCAGGTCGGTCTTGAACAAGCGGCGCAATGCGTCGGTCGAGGTCTGCAGCAATAGTATCTCTTCCTTGCGGGCGCGCTGGTAGCGTTCGAGGATGTTCAGCCGACCAATGTCGTGCCACGGCTGACAGGCGGCAAGGGTCTCGGCAAGAACGCGGGCGTCCTGGTAGCCGAGGTTGATGCCGTGCCCGGAAAGCGGATGAATGCCGTGTGCGGCGTCGCCAACGAGTGCCAGGCGCGGCGTCACCACTTTCGGTACGCGCATCAGGCGCAGCGGGAAGGCGGCAGCTGGCGTCAGCAATGAAAGTTTTCCCAGCGTGTTTTTGCCGGCTTCAGCCACGCGCGCGCACAGCGCTTCCGGCGGCAAGGCGACCAGCTGGTCGGCCAGATCGTCCGGGGCGGACCAGACCATCGAGATACGCTTGCCCGGCAGCGGTAGCCAGGCGAGCACGCCTTCGTCGCTGAACCACTGGAAGGCGCGGCCGCGATGCGGCTTCTCGCACTCGAAATTGGCGACCACACCCTTCTCGTTGTACTGCGTGTCGATGGCCTCCAGCCCGCAACTGCGGCGCAGCCAGGAGTCGCGGCCATCGGCGGCAACGATCAGGCGCGCCGACAAGGTGCTGCCGTCCGAGAGGCCGAGCAGGGCCGCGTCTTCGCGCATTTCAATGCGCTGCGGCGAGCCGGGGCAGAGCAGGGTCAGGTTGCCCTGGCGCTTCACGTTCTCCCACAGCTCGCAGGCCATCAACGAGGATTCGAGGATGAAGCCGAGTTCGGAAACGCCGGTTTCGTAAGCCGAGAAATCGAGGCGGGCGCCGGCGTCGCCATAGACCTCCATGGCACTGATCGGCTGGATGCGTTCTTGATCCAGATGTTTCCAGGCACCGATCTTCTGCAGGAAATCGGCGTTGGCCGGGCTGATCGCATAGATGCGGGCATCCCACCCTTCCGGCCGGCGCGGTGGGCGCTGCTCGATGAGGGCGATGCGGAGCGGGGTGTCGCGCAGAGCGCAGGCCAGAGAAAGGCCGGCGAGCCCGCCACCGACAATGATCAGGTCGAATTGCATGGTTCAGCCAGAAATTGGAAGGGCGATTGTGCCCGATTTCGCCGGTTTTTGTCTGTTGTAGTCTTGTGTCCACGGCCCGATGCAAGTAAAACCGCGGCATGTCAGCCAAGCTCCGCTATTTCCCCGCCATTATCCGTTCCGAACATGAGGCCGCCCTCGATGCGCTGGTGGCGCTCGACATTCCGCGCGGCGAGGCGATGAACCTTCTCGTGGCCCATTGGGGCGAGGTCGGCCGCGCCATTCTGGCCGAGGTTGATGGCGGCCGCCCGGTCGCTGCGGTGCCCACGCCCGATGGTCGCTGGGCCGCCTGCAACACCTTCCCGGAACATGTCTGCACCAGCGAACGCGAAGCTGCCCGACGCCTGGCGACGCTGCTCAGGCGTGGCCGTCGCGGCCTCGTGGTCTGCATCGGGCACTGAGCCCCTTTCGTTCCGAACCTGTCTCCCCTGTTGCGGCCAAAGTGTTACAAATTTCTATTGACCGACCGTTGATTTTGTATCACGATTAACTCGTTCGTTAAAAACAAACTTCCGAGACGCCGAGACAAAAGGAGACACCCCATGGCCAAAGAGAAATTCGCCCACCTGATGGAACTGCCGCCGGCAACGCCGCAGCCGAACGTATATCCGCTCAACTGGGTGAGCAAGACCGCACGCATGGAGGAGATATGGGATGCCTCCCAGCGCGAGTACTGGGACCCGAAGAAGCTGCCGTGGGACACCTTCGATGTCTCCCGTTACAGCTGGGAGCAACGCGAAGCTATTGCCTACTGGTGGTCCATCCTCTCCGTGTTCGACGCCTCGGCGCCGCCGGTGTTTGCCGCGGCCATGATCAAGACCTACGAAGCGCACGAGGAAGACGCCGTGCGCCGCTGCTTCTTCTCGGTGACCCGCGACGAGCAGAACCACGAACAGATGTGCGGCATGGCCATCACCAAGCTGCTCGAAGCGCCTTCCTACCTCGAATACGAACCGAAGACCGACATCGGCCGCAAGGCCAAGAAGAACGTCGCCTGGCTCTACTTCAACGGCGGCCGCTACTGGGACGGCTACAAGCAGGCGGTGCCGAAATACAGCCTGGCCGTGCTCTTCTCCTCCTTCCTGATGGGCGAGATCGCTGCCGCCACCATCTTCCACCAGATGGCCGCCGGCTGCACCGAACCGG
>JAUPVD010000111.1 GCA_030917225.1 Pseudomonadota bacterium | reverse complement strand
GCTGGTCGGTGGCGCTGCGTTACCGCCGGCGCTCGCCGCACTGTCGACCGGGCAGGTGGACGGTGCGTGGCAATTGCGCCTCCCCGATTTTTCTGCCGTCGAGCAGGTGCTCGCAGCCTTGCGCGAAGCCGGTGTCGCCATCGACGACATGCGTCTGTCACCGCCCGATCTCGAAGAAGCCTTCGTTCGTGTCATGCAGCGGGGGAAAGAATAGCAATGAATAATTTGCTCGGCTTCCGTACGCTGCTCATGAAGGAAGTGCTGCGCTTCTGGAAGGTCAGCTTCCAGACCGTTGCCGCGCCGGTGGTGACTGCGCTCCTCTATCTGCTCATCTTCAGTCATGTGCTTGATGAGCACGTGCAGGTCTACGGCCAGATTCGCTACACCGCCTTCCTGATTCCCGGCCTGGTGATGATGTCGGTGCTGCAGAATGCATTTGCCAATTCGTCCTCGTCGCTGATCCAGTCCAAGGTCACCGGCAGCCTGGTTTTCGTCCTGCTGCCGCCAATCTCCTATCTCGAATTCTTTGCCGCCTACGTGCTGGCGGCTGCTGCTCGTGGGGTAGTGGTTGGCGTCGGCGTGCTCTCGGTCACCGTCTGGTTCGCACCGCCCGGCATGGTTGCCCCGTTGTGGGTGCTCACCTTCGCTGTGCTTGGCGGCGCCATCATGGGTGCGCTGGGCGTGGTGGCCGGTATCTGGGCCGAGAAATTCGACCAGCTGGCCGGCTTCCAGAACTTCCTGATCCTGCCACTGACCATGCTTTCCGGCGTCTTTTATTCAATCCATTCGCTGCCGCCGTTCTGGCAGCAGGTGTCGCATTTCAACCCCGTGTTCTATATGATCGACGGCTTCCGTTACGGCTTTTTTGGCGTGTCCGACGTGGCGCCCCAAGTCAGCCTCGCCGTCGTTTCCATCGCCTTCGCAATCGTTACCGTCTTTACGCTGGCACTCTTGCAGCGCGGCTACAAACTCAGGAACTGAACCCCATGATGCACCCCAAAACCATCGAAGACCTTCTGCGAGAGGGCTTGCCCTGCGAGCACCTGACCGTCGAAGGTGACGGCCACCACTTTGAAGCAGTGATCGTCAGTGCCGAATTCATCGGCAAGAACCGCGTGCAGCGCCAGCAGCGCGTCAATGCCGTGCTCAAGGGCCACTTCGACACCGGCGTGCTGCATGCGCTGTCGATGAAGACCCTGACGCCGGAAGAGTGGAGCGCGCAACGTGGATAAGCTGATCATCACTGGCGGTACGCCGCTTAACGGCGAAGTGGCGATCTCCGGTGCCAAGAATGCCGCGTTGCCGATTCTTTGCGCCTCGCTGCTGACCGCCGAGCCGCTGCACCTGACCAACCTACCGCACTTGAACGACATCTCGACCATGCTCCGCCTGCTGGCGCAGATGGGCGTCGGTGTGACGCTGGATGGCCCGGCTGGCCTCGTGCTCGACGGCGGCGGTCTGAACAATCCGCTGGCGCCGTACGATCTGGTCAAGACCATGCGCGCCTCGATCCTTGTGCTGGGCCCGCTGGTCGCCCGCTGTGGTGAAGCCCGCGTGTCGCTGCCCGGCGGTTGCGCCATTGGCGCCCGCCCGGTCGATCAGCACATCAAGGGCCTGCAGGCGATGGGGGCCGAAGTCACCGTCGAAGCCGGCTACGTGCACGCCAAGGCCAAACGCTTGAAGGGTGCCCGCATCTGCACCGACATGGTCACTGTTACCGGTACCGAAAACCTGATGATGGCCGCCGTGCTCGCCGACGGTGAAACGATCATCGAAAACGCCGCCCGCGAGCCGGAAGTGGTCGACCTGGCCAACTGCCTGGTGTCCATGGGCGCCCAGATTTCCGGCGCCGGTACCGACGTCATCCGCATCCGTGGCGTCGAGCGCCTTTCCGGTGCCAATCACCGCATCATGCCCGACCGCATTGAGACCGGCACCTACCTCTGCGCGGCCGCTGCTACTGGCGGCGACGTGCGACTGACGCAGACTTCGGCCGCCTATCTGGACGCCGTCGTCGACAAGCTGATGGATGCTGGCTGCGAGATCACCACCGAGCGCGACGCCATCCGCCTGAAAGCGCCACAGCGCCTGAAGGCTGTCAGCCTGCGTACGGCACCGTACCCGGCTTTCCCGACCGACATGCAGGCCCAGTTCATGGCCATCAATGCCGTCGCCGACGGGGTCTCGACGATCCGCGAAACCATCTTCGAAAACCGTTTCATGCACGCCAACGAACTGCAGCGCCTGGGTGCCGACATCCAGATCGAAGGCAGCAACGCCATCGTGCGCGGCGTCTCCCATCTGGAAGGTGCCACGGTCATGGCTACCGACCTGCGTGCCTCGGCCAGTCTGGTTATCGCCGGGCTTGTCGCACAGGGCGAAACGACCATTGACCGCATCTACCATCTGGATCGTGGGTATGAGCGGATCGAGGAGAAGTTGGCGATGCTCGGCGCCAGGGTGAGACGGGCCCACTAAGTACGATGGTTTGGACGATTTTACTGGTCGCTGGTCTTGGAATCTTGTTCGTTCGCTTGTATTGCATTGACAGAGATACAAGTGACAAGTCGGATCTGGAGCGGGTCTATCAGCATGAGCGTC
>JAUPVD010000110.1 GCA_030917225.1 Pseudomonadota bacterium | reverse complement strand
TGACACTGCTCGGCCTGCTCGAACAGGCGCCGCAGATGCAGGTGCAGCCGCGCAGCGCGCCGGCGCACAAGCCGCCGGCCGACGACGAAATGGCGCGCTTCGTCTCGAAGGTACTGGCCTCGACGGAAGATACCTGGCGCGACATCTTCCGCGCTTCCGGCAAGCAGTATCAGGACCCGAAGCTGGTCCTTTTTTCGGGCAGCACGCCAACTGCCTGCGGCACCGGCCAGTCGGCGATGGGGCCGTTCTACTGCCCGGGCGACCAGAAGGTGTATATCGACCTGTCGTTCTACCGCGACCTGAAAACGCGCTTCAAGGCGCCGGGCGAGTTTGCCCAGGCCTACGTGATCGCGCACGAAGTCGGCCACCATGTGCAGCACCTGCTCGGCATCTCCGGCAAGGTTCAGGCGCAGCGCCAGCGTGTCGGCGAGTTCGAAGGCAACGCGCTGTCGGTGAAGCTCGAACTGCAGGCCGACTGTTTCGCCGGTGTCTGGGGCAAGCGCACCGACACCATGAAGGGCGTGCTGGAACCGGGCGATCTGGAACAGGCGCTGACGGCGGCCGCCGCTATCGGCGACGATCGCCTGCAGCAGCAATCACGCGGGCGCATCGTGCCGGAGAGTTTCACGCACGGTAGCTCGGCGCAGCGCGTGCAATGGTTCCGCCGCGGCTTCGAAAGCGGCGACGTGAACCAGTGCAACACCTTCTCCGCCCGCGCGCCGACCCGATAGCCCGGCCCTGGCAGGCGCCAATGGAAACCACCCTGCACATTGCCGCCCCACCCCGTCGCCTGATCATCAACGCCGACGACCTCGGCGCCTGTGCTGCGCGTGATGCCGGCATTCTCGATCTTTTTGCCTGCGGGGCGATCACCTCGGCCTCACTGCTGGTCGATGGCAGAAGCGCGCTTGCCGCAGCAGCGAGCGCCGGGGCCGCCGACCTGCCACTGGGACTGCACATCAACCTGAGCGAAGGTCGGCGCCAGACGCCGTCTTCACTCTCCGATGCCGATGGCCGGCTGCGCGGCAAATTCGGCCTGCGCGAGGCGCTGGCTGCCGACGCCATCCGCACTGACGATCTGGTGCGGGAAATCCGCCGCCAGTTCGATGCTTTCATTGCGCTCACCGGCGAACTCCCGAGCCATGTGGATGGCCATCACCACTGCCTCATCGAGCCGGCCGGTGCCGCCGTGCTGGCACCGATCATGGCGCGCGAATATGGCGTCTATTGCGTACGCCTGCCACAACAGGACGGCCTCGATGCCATCGCTGGTGATGTCGAGTTCGACGCCCCCTTCCAGCAAGCCGTTGCGCGCGCGGCGGCAGCAGCCCGGCCGGTTTTCATGGCGCAGAACATCTACAGCACCGATGCCTTTATCGGCCAGTCCTTCATGGGCACACGACTGGACGCCGCGTCTGTTGGTGCAGTGCTGCGCGAACTGGAACAGAAGCACTCGCCCACTTCGGCGACCCCGCTTTCAGTCGAGCTGATGGTGCATCCGGGCCTGCCGTCCAACGACCCGGCCTGCGATGCTTTCTGCCGCTCGCCGGCACGCGCGCATGAAATGGCTGTGCTGCAGGGCGAGGACTGGCGAGGCGCAACGGCAAACTGGACACGGACATCGTTTCGCCAACTGCCACGCCCCGGCGCAAGCGACAAGCCGAGCCTTCTCATCTACGGCAAGCTGACCCCGGCAACCGGCAATGCCGAGACCGCCAGGCGTTACGAAACTGCCTGGTCACCAATGGCCAGCATTCGCTTCCGCCCCGTGGCCACCGACATCGCCACGCCGGCGGCGCTGGCACGCGAAGCCTTGCGGCTGCAGGAATGCGCCCAACGCGAGCATCTGGACCTGGCCTTCGGCATCCACTTGTATCGCGCCGGCACGCCGCTCGCTGCGGCATTCGGCGCTGACAATACGCCGCCGTTGCCTTATGGATTGCTGGCCAGCGGCACCGACGCCAATGCCGACATCGACGACCCGACACGCGCCGGCTGCATGGCAACCACACTGCGCCACGCCGATTTTCTGCTCTGCCTGAACGAGGCCCAGGTACCGCGACTGCAGCCGCTCGGCCTGCCCGAAGACAGATGCGTACTCGGCAACGGCATCGACATCCGCACGAACTCGAACTACTCGCTACGCCAGACACTGCAACTCCCAGCCGATGCCCGGCTGGTCCTTTTCCCGGCCAGCCTGCGCCGGCTGAAGGGCGTTCGGCCGACCATCGAGGCACTGGCTGAACTGCTGGCCACCCGCTTTGCGAACCATGTGCTGGTGGTGCTCGGCCCAGTGCTGGAAAAAGATTACGCCGACGGACTGCGTGCGCGGATCGAAGCCCTGATAACGCAGCACACCACATTGCGCGGGCGCATTCATCTGCATGACGGACTGCCGCACGCGGACTATCTTGCAGCCTTGCGCGAAGCCGATCTGGTATTGAACGCTTCCGAGCACGAAGGCCTCAGCCATGGACTGGCCGAGGCCATGGCCGCAGGCGTACCGGTGCTGGCGCGGGACATCGACGGCAACCGGCTGCTGGTCCGTGATGGAGAAAACGGCCGTCTCTTTGCCGACTTTGCTGCGCTGCCTACGGCCTATGCCGCCTGTTTCGACGAGCATGAAGCAACGGCGCAGATGGCCGCCAGGGCGCGCAACGACATTGCTGCAGCTTATCCGGCCGAGGCCGAGCAGCAGGCGCTGCGCACTGTGCTCGAAGGCGCGTTGGCAAGA
>JAUPVD010000109.1 GCA_030917225.1 Pseudomonadota bacterium | reverse complement strand
GTCCGAACGGCCGTAGATGATCATGCCACCGTGGGCAGTGATCTCGGCGAAGTCGCCGTGGCACCAGAGATTGTCGAAGTTCTCGAAATAGGCAGCGCGGTATTTGCTGCCATCGTCATCGTTCCAGAAGCCGACCGGCATGGCCGGGAAAGGGCGAATGCAGACCAGTTCGCCCTTCTCGCAACGCACCGGTTTTCCCTCGTCGTTATAGACGTCGACCGCCATGCCCAGGCCGCGAGACTGGATTTCGCCGCGATACACCGGCAGTACCGGGTTGCCGAGCACGAAGCACGAAATGATGTCGGTGCCGCCAGAGATCGAGGCCAGCAGCACATCGGCCTTGATTTCGCGATAGACGTAGTCGAAACCTTCCGGCACCAGCGGGCTTCCAGTGGAGAAGATGGCGCGTACCGTCGACAGCTTGTGCGACAGACGTGGCTGCAGCTCGGCCTTGGCGATGGCGTCGATGAACTTGGCCGAGGTACCAAAGTGGGTCATGCCTTCAGCGTCAGCGTAGTCGAACAGGATGCTGCCGGCCTTGCCGTCTGCCCCCTTGACGAAAGGCGAACCATCGTAGAGCAGCAGCGTGGCACTTGAGGCGAGTGCGGACACCAGCCAGTTCCACATCATCCAGCCGCAGGTGGTGAAATAGAAGACCCGGTCGCCCGGCTTCACGTCGCTGTGCAGTTGCTGTTCCTTGAGGTGCTGCAGCAGCGCGCCGCCATGGCAATGGACGATGCACTTGGGCACACCGGTGGTGCCGGAGGAGAACATGATGAACAGCGGATGGCTGAACGGCAAACGCTCGAATTCGACCTCGGCCGCACCGTAGGCACCGACAAAATCGGCATAGCGCACACCGTTGCGGATGTTGGCCACCTCAGGAGTATCGGAGAGGTAGCCGACAACCACCGTCTTTTCGACGGAAGGCAGTTGGGCCACGGCCTCGGCATTCTTTTCCAGACAATCGACGGCCTTGCCGTTGTACCAGTAGCCATCGACACAGACGAGGACCTTCGGGGCGATCTGGCCGAAGCGGTCGAGCACGCCCTGCACGCCGAAATCCGGCGAAGCGGAGGACCAGATGGCACCAAGCGAGGCGGTGGCCAGCATGGCGACAATGGTTTCCGGCATGTTCGGCAGGTAGCCGGCAACGCGGTCGCCCTTGACCACGCCGGCCGCCTTCAGCGCCTGCTGGAAGCGCGACACTTCGGCGTAGAGCGTTGCGCGGGAGAGACGGCGCTTGACCTTGCCTTCACCCCAGAAAACCATGGCATCGCTGGCGTCCGGCTGCTTCAGCAGGTTCTCGGCGTAGTTCAGGCGCGCATCGGGAAACCACTCGGCGCCCGGCATGCGGTCGCCATGGCGCAGCACACTCTCGCCGCGCTCACCAACGGCGCCGCAGAAATCCCAGACTAGCGGCCAGAAAGCCTCCGGGTGATCGGCCGACCATTGCCACATGGCATCGTAGTCGGCAAAGCCGGCGCGTGACATGAAGGCGGCCATATTGGTCGCAGCTACCTGCTCGGGGCTGGGCGCCCAAAGAAACTGATCGTCCTTGTTCACACGGATTCCTCTACTCTCGATTTGGCTCGCTCCAGATCACTGGGGCTGCATGAATTCTGAACCGTATTCCACCCGATCCGCCGTCTTGCGCATTACGGGAAACCGGGGTTTCCCGACAGCTCACTCGACAAGGGCGCGCAGTTCATCCGGAATAGGCACGGACTTCCCCGTCGCCGTATCCATCCAGACGATTTTCGCAGAACCGAGCGCAAAGACTGTCTCGCTGCCGACATTCTCGACAATGCGCATCTCATACGTGGTTTCGAGGCTGCTGCGGCCGAGATGGCCGGCAAAGGTCTTCACTTCTACAGTACCCGGATAGGTCATCGGCACCATGAAGGTACAGGCAGCATTGATGATCACCGGCGCTTCGCCTTCGGGCGCTACCTTGTAGCCCTGCTCTTCCAGCCACTCGCAGCGGGCCTGTTCCATGAAACGGAAGTAGAGGGTGTTGTTCACGTGGCCGTAGGCGTCCATGTCGCCCCAGCGGATGGGGATCGTCGTGGTGTGGATGAGCTTGTGGTGTTTTTCCATTTTTTTATCTCGGCCTTGATCAGTTGGGAATTTTTGCTATGATTCGCACCATACGTTACCGTATTGTTTGCAGTCCGAAGCATAACAAAAAATCTGGAGAGAGAACATGCAACGCGAATCGATGGAGTTCGACGTCCTCGTCGTTGGCGGCGGCCCTGCCGGGCTGGCCTCGGCAATCCGAATCAAGCAACTGGCCAACGAAGCCGGCAAGGAAATCTCGGTCTGCCTGATCGAGAAAGGAGCCGAAATCGGCGCCCACATCCTGTCGGGTGCGGTCATGGATCCGAAGGCCATCACCGAACTGTTCCCGAACTGGAAGGAAGACGGCGCGCCACTCAACGCCGCAGTATCCGAAGACCGTTTTCTGGTCCTCTCCGAGACCGGCGCCAAGCAGGTACCGAACATGCTGCTGCCCGGCTGTTTCCAGAACCACGGCAACTACGTCGTGTCGCTCGGCAACGTCTGTCGCTGGCTGGGTCAGCAGGCCGAGGCGCTGGGCATCGAGGTCTATGCCGGCTTCGCCGGTGCCGAGGTGCTGTTTGACGAGCAAGGCGCGGTGAAAGGTGTCGCCACCGGCGACATGGGCCGCCTCAAGGATGGCAGCGAAGGACCGGCCTTCCAGCTCGGCATGGAACTGCACGCCAAATACACCTTCTTCGCCGAAGGCTGCCGCGGCCACCTTGGTAAGCAATTGCAGGCCCACTTCAATCTGAATGATGGCCGCGATGCACAGACCTACGGCATCGGTCTGAAGGAGCTGTGGGAGATCAAGCCGGAGATGCACCAGGAAGGCCTGGTCATCCACACCGGCGGCTGGCCGCTCGATCCCGATACCTACGGCGGTGGCTTCCTCTATCACCTGGAAAACAACCAGATCACCATCGGCTACGTCGTCGGCCTCGGCTACGAGAACCCTTACCTTTCGCCCTACGAGGAGTTCCAGCGTTTCAAGACGCATCCGGAAATCCGCAAGTTCCTCGAAGGCGGCAAACGCATCGCCTACGGCGCCCGTGCCATCGCGGCCGGCGGCCTGCAGTCGCTGCCCAAGCTCACCTTCCCCGGTGGCGTGCTGGTCGGCGACGATGCTGGCTTCCTCAACGCCAGCCGCATCAAGGGTTCGCACTGCGCGATCAAGTCCGGTTCGCTGGCTGCAGAGGCCTGCTTCGAGGCGCTGATGGCCGAGCGCGAGCGCGACGAACTGGCCGCCTTCCCACAGAAATTCGAGCAGAGCTGGCTTTACGACGAACTCCACCGCGCACGCAACTTCAAGCCGTGGATGGCCAAAGGCATGCAGTTGGGCGGCCTGATGTTCGGCATCGACCAGATGCTCTTCCGTGGCAAGGCGCCGTGGACGCTGCACCACAGCGGCCCGGACCACGCCAAGCTGAAACCGGCGTCGCAATTCCAGCCGATCGACTATCCGAAGCCGGACGGCGTGGTCTCGTTCGACCGCCTTTCCTCGGTATTCCTCTCCAACACCAACCACGAGGAAGACCAGCCCTGCCACCTGACACTAAAGGATGCCTCGGTGCCGATCCGCGTGAATCTCGCCGAGTATGACGCCCCCGAGCAGCGCTACTGCCCGGCCGGCGTGTATGAGATCGTGCGCGACGAGGCTGGCCAGAATCCCAGGCTGCAGATCAACGCGCAGAACTGCGTGCACTGCAAGACTTGCGACATCAAGGACCCGACGCAGAACATCGTCTGGGTGGTGCCGCAGGGCGGCGAAGGGCCGACTTACCCGAACATGTAGCCGCCCCCGCAGGCAGCAAAAGGAAACGCCGCCAGCGGACTACGCTGGCGGCGTTCTTGTTTGCGG
>JAUPVD010000108.1 GCA_030917225.1 Pseudomonadota bacterium | reverse complement strand
GCTGCACTTGCGCGAGGGTGAGGACGAATTCCTCGGCGGCTGGAAGCTCAAAAGCATCCTGAAGAAATACTCCGACCACATCACGCTGCCGATCCTGATGAAGAAGGAAGAGTGGAAGGACGGTGCGCAGGTCGTGACCGACGAGGACGAGACGGTCAACCAGGCCAGTGCGCTGTGGGCCCGCTCGAAGTCGGAGATCACCGACGAGCAGTACAAGGAGTTCTACAAGCACGTTGCCCATGACTTCGACGACCCGTTGGCCTGGAGCCATGCCCGCGTCGAGGGCAAGCAGGAATACACGCAGCTGCTCTATATCCCGGCGCGCGCCCCGTTCGACATGTTCGAGCGCACCGCCCGCCACGGCGTCAAGCTCTATGTGAAGCGCGTCTTCATCATGGACGACGCCGAACAGCTGATGCCGCTGTACATGCGCTTCGTGCGCGGCGTGGTGGACTCGGCCAACCTGCCGCTCAACGTCTCGCGCGAGATTCTGCAGGAAAGCAAGGCGATCGAGTCGATCAAGGGCGGCTGCGTCAAGAAGGTGCTCGGCATGATCGAGGACATGGCCGAGAACGACGCCGAGAAATTCACCAAGTTCTGGGGCCAGTTCGGCAACGTGCTCAAGGAAGGCGTCGGCGAAGACCACGCCAACAAGGAGCGCATCGCCAAGCTGCTGCGCTTCGCCTCGACGCACAATGACACCCCGGACGAGAACGTTTCGCTCGCCGACTACATCGGCCGCATGAAGGAAGGCCAGGAGAAGATCTACTATGTCACCGCCGAGACCTTCACTGCGGCCAAGAACAGCCCGCACCTCGAAATTTTCCGCAAGAAGGGTATCGAAGTGCTGCTGCTCGCCGAGCGTGTGGATGAGTGGGTGGTCGGCAGCCTGACTGAGTTTGACGGCAAGCAGCTGCAGTCGGTAGCCAAGGGCGGTCTCGACCTCGGATCGCTCGAAGATGCCAAGGACAAGGAAGAAACCGAGAAGGCCGCCGGCGAGTACAAGGAACTGATCGAGAAGATCAAGGCCGAACTTGGCGACAAGGTGAAGGATGTGCGCGTCACCCACCGCCTGACCGATTCGCCTTCGTGTCTCGTTGCCGACGAGCATGATCTGGGCGGCAACCTGGCCCGCATCCTCAAGGCTGCCGGCCAGAAGGCGCCGGCCAGCAAGCCGATCCTCGAAATCAACCCGAACCATCCGGCGGTGCAGCGCCTCAAGTACGAGGAAACCCGCGAGGGTGGCAAATTTGGTGATTGGGCCAACCTGCTGCTCGAACAAGCCACGCTGGCCGAAGGCGGCACGCTGGAAGACCCGGCCGGCTTTGTGAAGCGGATCAACGACCTGATGCTGGCCTTGTCCGGCGGCAGTAAGTAAGCAGCCTCAGCACCAAGCAAAACGCCCCGACTGGTTCGGGGCGTTTTCTTGTCTGCGCCAATCGAAGAGATGACCGGGGCAGCAGGTGGTGCGTCGTTACACCGGTTGAAAACCTCAGCCTTGTGCTCGTGGCAACACCACCGTAATCGTCGTCGTTGCTGATTCGTCCGAGACGTCGAGCGCTATCTGCCCCCCCTGTGCTTCGGTCAGAAGTTTTGCCGAATAGGTACCGAGGCCGCTGCCACCTGGCTTGCCTTCGGTGACAAATTTTTCGAAAAATCGCTCACGGATACCTTCCGGAACGACTCCCTTGTTTGCGATCACGATCTGCAACGGGTCCTGATCGTGAAGGGTGATTGATACCTGGCTTCCTTCCGGCGCAGCTTCGCAGGCATTCTTTACCAGGTTCTGGAGCAGCGAATAGCAAAGCATGGCATCGCCAAAGGCCTGCGGTAACCCGTCGCTAGTCGGGATGCCTGTCTTCATCAGGACGTTCAGGTTTTTTCCGGCAAAGCTTGCGCGCGAGATATCGACAATGCGCTGCAGAAGGTCGCCGATATTCACCGGCTTTGCATCAAGCACGAAGGAGCCGGACTCGATCTTGAACAGTTGTGATGAGAGATTGATCATGTCGAGTACTTGCTGTGTCGTTTCCTCGATCAGATGCAATTGTTCGGTCAGCTGCTTGCTGTGGCTTATCGATTCATCCATCGCAAGCGTCTGTATCAGCCCGATGACGCCGGCCAGCGGCCCTTTTATGTCATGGCGCGTGATGTGGTCGACATCGTCGTGCAGGCGGGCGGTGTCCAGCATGCTGTCGAAATCTGCCTGCAGTTGCTTGCGCAAGGCCACGTAACGCATGAAGTTCCGCACGCGCGGCTTGAGAACGGCCGGATCAATGGGTTTGGTGACGAAATCCACCGCACCCAGTTCCAAGCCTTTCAGACGTGCATCATCGCCGGTCATGGCGGTGACGAAAATCACTGGTATCGATTCGGCACTGGGATGCTCACGCATGCGTTTCGCCACCTCGAAGCCATCCATCCCCGGCATCATGATGTCCAGCAGCACCAGGTCCGGCGGATCTTCAGAGCAGCAGAACGCGAGGGCTTTCTCGCCGTTGGTGGCAACGCGCACCTGATATTCTTCCTTGAACAAATGGGAGAGGAGGTGCAGGTTGTCCGGGGTGTCATCGACAATCAGAATCGTTGGCGGACGTGCTGTCCTGGCAGCCAGTGTCTTTCCTGAAGGAGCATGGGAGGCGGCCGGGGCGGCAGGCTGAGCCCCCGAACCGTTCAGGCCAGCCGCCGGCATCGCTCTTGGCCTGCAGCTCATGGCCTTGTCGAGGCGCTGCCTGAGACGTTCGGTGGTGTAGGGCTTGACCAGCAGGTCGCTGACGCCGCAGGCGATCGCTTCTGCAACGCGCTCACGCTCGGCCTCGGCCGTGACCATGAGAAAGGGGAGGTTGTAGAGCTTCGCGTCTGAACGGATGGCCTTGAGCAGTTCCAGCCCCGACATCATCGGCATGTACCAGTCGGAGAGGACTACGTCGATATGCTGCTTCCGGAGAATTTGCAGTGCTTCGACCCCATTGTTCGCGGTCACGATACGCTCGGCGCCAAGGGCGCTGAGTTGCGTAGAAGTCACCTTGCGCATGACCTCGAAATCATCGACGACCAGGAATACGGTTTGTCTGGATATTTGCATGGGTGATTTCCGGGTTCTCGATTATTGGATTCCGACCGGCCCGGCGATGGCCGTGGTGAAAAATTCCTTCTTCTTTTCGATGTCGTCATTGGAATCGGCGTAGCGTGCCGCAATGGCTCGAAATTCGTCCTGTATCTCGACAAAGGCGTCGACGATGTCCGGGTCGAAGTGCAAGGCCTTGCCTTCCAGCATGATCGACAAGGCCTTCTCGTGTGACATGCCTTCCTTGTATATGCGCCGGCTGATCAGCGAGTCGTAGACGTCGGCTACGGCCATGAGGCGTGCGGAGATCGGAATGTCGTCTCCGGCAAGGCCTTCAGGGTAGCCGCTGCCGTCCCATTTCTCATGGTGCGACAAGGCAATTTCCTTGGCCATGCTGAGGAACTCGACATTGGTGCCAAGCGAGCGTTCCGCATATTCGATGGCGTCGCGGCCAAGTGCGCTATGCCTTTTCATGATTTCAAATTCTTCCGGCTCAAAGCGCCCCGGTTTAAGCAGTATGCGATCAGGAATGCCGACTTTTCCGATGTCGTGAAGCGGTGCCGATTTGTAGAGCATGGCGATATTGTGGGCCGTAAGATAGTGGGAAAAGCGGGGGTGATTCTGCAGCTTTTCGGCCAGCGCCTTGACGTAGAACTGGGTACGGCGGATATGGTTTCCGGTGTCGCTGTCGCGCGTCTCGGCCAGTGAAGCCATCGCCAGGATCGTTACATCCTGGATCGCATCGACTTCGCGCGTACGCTTGCTGACTTCAGCCTCAAGATATTCATTCTTGTCGCGCAGAAAATCGGCCGAGGATTTCAGTGACAGGTGTGTTTTCACCCGTGCCAGGACGATCGGAGGGCTGATCGGTTTGGTGATGTAGTCGATCGCACCGAGCTCAAGCCCCTTCTTTTCGTCTTCTGCATCACTTTTGGCCGTGAGGAATATCACCGGAATGTCCCGCATCTTCGGGTCGGCCTTGAGATGCCGGCAGACCTCGTAGCCATCCATTCCCGGCATCATGATGTCGAGCAGAATCAGGTCCGGCGGGGTTCCTGTAGCGGCAAGCTTCAGTGCCCGCTCGCCGCTGTTGGCGATGCGTATGGTGTAGTGGTCCTTGAGCAGCAGGTTCATGAGCGAAAGATTGTCCGGCGTATCGTCCACCACCATTACTGTGGGCTTTCCTGGAAGGTCAGCGGCATTCATCAGTCGGTTTCCTCAAGCAGAAGTTGCAACGGCTTCCCTGAGCAGGGTCAGGGCAGATTCGAAATCGAATGACTGGATGGCCTCTTCGATCCGGCGGAGATGCTGTGGAAATGCGACTTCCAGCAGCTCGGTATTTTCGTCCAGGAGATCGCCGGCAGTGGCATCGCCATAGGAGAGAAGCTCTTCGAGCTTCTCCGTTATCGCGCGTACTTTTTCGGGATCAGCGGCTTTGTTTTTGTCCGATTGAACGCGATTGCTACTGGCGGGGGTTCCCAGCGACGCCAGTCCTTCGATGACTGGGGCCAACTCTTTCTTCACGTCAGCGACTAGTGCATCCATCCGTTCTGCCGGTGCGTTATCGCAGCAGGCTTGCTCAAGGATGCCGGCCGCAGCGTGCAGGCCCCAGGCGCCAACGGTTCCTGCGGCACCCTTGAGGGTGTGTGCGACCCGTTCAGGTGCCGTCGGGTCGCTGCCATCGCAGGCGGCGCGGAAACACTGCTCGAAATCCCGGTTGCTGTCACGGAATCTGATCAGCAGGGAACAGAGGAAATCCTCGCAACCCATCGTTCGGGCCAGAGCGGCCTTCATGTCGATACCGGGTAACTGTGCGGGCAGGGCGGTTTTTTTGGCTGGAGCTTGTTCTATCGTTGCTGCCTTGCTATCAGCAGGTGTCGATGGTTTGATCCACTTTGCGATAGTCGCGAACATCTCGCTGACGTTGAGCGGTTTGGCGATGTGGTCGAACATGCCGGCCTCGATGACTTTTTCGCGGTCGCCATTCATGGCGTTGGCGGTCATGGCGATGATCGGCAGATGCTCGAACTTGGCCAGTTTCCGGATTTCGCGCGTTGCCGTGTAACCGTCCATCACCGGCATCTGGCAATCCATCAGCACACCATCGAAGCGTTGGTCGCTGGCGAGGATGTCCAGTGCTTCCTGGCCATTGTTCGCCAGTTCGACCTCTACATCAGCGTTGCGCAGCAATTCCATCGCCAGTTCCTGGTTCATCTCGTTATCCTCGACCAGCAGGATGCGAGCACCAGCAAGCTTCTCTTTCGCTTCGGCATAGCCGAACCCTTTTTCCTGGGCCCGGGTTTCGGATACGAAGCCCTTGCCCAGGGCTTCACCGATGGCTTCAAGCAAAGTCGATGCAACGACCGGCTTGGTGAGAACGGATTTCAGGGCTACGCCGCGTTGCTCTGCCGAACCGATGGCTTCCTCCCGCCCGTAGGCGGTGACCATGATCACGGCAGGCACCTGCATCAAGTGTTCATCCTGCAATTGCCGTACGGTCTCGACACCATCCATCGCCGGCATTTGCCAATCCATCAACACGAGGTCGTAGGGCGTTTCCATCTTCTCCGCTGCCAGGGCCATTGTCAGAGCCTGGCTTCCGTCTCGTGCAGTATCGACCGTTAGCCCCAAACTCTTGGCCATGCTCGAAATGATCTCGCGTGCCGAGGCGTTATCGTCAACCACCAGCACGCGAATGCCATGCAGTTCTTCGGCGTGGAACATCCGCCGCGGCATGGCTTCTTCCTGTATGCCGAATCTGGCGTGGAAGTGGAAGGTCGAGCCCTTGCCCGCTTCGCTTTCCACCCAGACGTGACCATCCATCAGTTCAATGAATTTTTTGGAAATGGCCAGTCCGAGGCCGGTACCGCCATATTTTCGCGTGGTCGATGAATCTGCCTGGCTGAACGACTGGAACATCTTCCCGCACTGCTCGGGGGTCATGCCGATGCCGGAATCCCTGACCCAGAAGTGCAGTTCGACGTTGCCATTGCCTTCGTTTACCTTCTCGATGCCGACAACGATCTCGCCATTTTCGGTGAACTTCACCGCGTTGTTGCCGAGGTTTACCAACACCTGCCCGAGACGGAGAGGGTCACCGATGAGGGAAGTGGGAATTTCCGGATCAGTCTTGAACAACAGTTCAAGTCCCTTTTCTTCTGCCTTGATGCCAACCAGGTTGGCGAGGTTGTCCATGACGTCTTCCAGCCGGAAGTCTGTTTTTTCCATGGACATCTTGCCGGCTTCGATCTTGGAGAAATCGAGGATGTCATTGATGATG
>JAUPVD010000107.1 GCA_030917225.1 Pseudomonadota bacterium | reverse complement strand
GAAGGTCGTCGCCAGCAGCACCAGGAAACGGTTGCGGGCGGACCAGTCGATGAGTTTGGCGAGCATCGGGGTCTCCGTCAGTGGCCTGCGTGCGCGGTGGGTTTGCCGCCTGCGGGCTTGATGGCGGTGACCACCCACTCACCCTGTTGACGCTCGACGAACTCGAAGCTGATTGCGGTCCCTGGCTTGAGACCATGCAGCAGCGCCTCGTTGGCCACCTTGAACTCCATCGTCATCGCCGGCCACTTGAGGCTGGCGACCGGCGCGTGGCTGAGCATCAGCGTGCCGGCCTTGGCGTCGATGCTGTCGACGCTGCCTTCCGCCTGATGGCCGATGGTTTTTGCCGGTGCCGCAACAGGCGTCGATGCTGGCGTCGCAGCAAACCCGCCAAGCGCCGCCTTGAGGTTGCTCTCGGCATCGATCAGGAAGTTGGCCGAAACCACGACCTGCTCGCCATCCTTCACGCCATCAATCACTTCGACGTAGTTGTCGCTGCGGGCACCGAGCCGCACCTCGCGCGGCTCGAAACGGCCTTCCGCCAGACGCACCAGCACGACGCGGCGCGTGCCGCTATCGATGACGGCGGAAGTCGGCACGGTGAGCATCGCGCCCGCATTGCCGCCGGGCAGTTCGACCTGCGCGAACATCGCCGGCTTGAGCAGCAGGCCGGGGTTGGCCAGCTCGATGCGCACAGGCACGCTGCGCGTTTCGGCATTCAGCGTCGGGTAAACGTAGGCCACCTTGCCCTCGAACACCTTGTCCGGGTAGGCGTTGATGCGCACGCTGGCCTTGTCGCCGGTCTTCACCCGGCCGATATCCTGTTCGGCAACATCGGCGATGACCCACACCGCAGAGAGGTCGGCCACCTGGTAGAGCGCCTCGCCGGGCATGAAGCGCATGCCCTGCACCGCCTTCTTCTCGGTGACGATGCCCGACACCGGCGAGCCGAAGCCCAGCGTGCGCCGTGCTTCGCCGGAACCGGACAGCGCCTTCAGTTGCGCCGGCGAAACATCCCAGTTCCGAAGCCGCGCCTGTGCCGATTCGGCGAGCTGGCGCATGCCGGCCTGCGTCGTCCCGTCGGCGTCCTTCAGCGAATCGACGCCCTGCATGGCGATCGCGTATTCGCGCTGCGCCGACACCAGTTCCGGGCTATAGACCTCGAACAGCAGTTGCCCCTTGCTCACTGCCTGGCCGGTGACATTGACGTGCAGGCGCTCGACATAGCCTTCGAATTTCGGCGCGATGGTGTAGAGACGGCGCTCGTCCGGTTCGACACGACCGACGGCGCGCACCGTTTGGCCGAGCGTGCGCAGCTGTGCTGCCTCGCTTCTGACGCCGAGTTTCTGGATTTTTTCGGTGCTCAGCTTCAGGCTGCCGGCAGCCGCGGGTTCGTCACTATCCTCGCCTTCATAGACGGCGATGTAATCCATGCCCATCGGGTCTTTCTTCGGTACCGGCGAGGTGTCCGGCAGGCCCATCGGGTTGCGGTAGTAGAGGAGCTTACGTTCCTTCTTGCCGGCCTCTGCGGTGTTGCTGCCTGATATGGCCGTCTGTGGGGTGTTGCCATGGCTGCCCAGCCAGTAGCCGCCGCCAGCCGCGACCAGTATCACGGCAGCAATGCCAATGCCCAGCTTCATCCCTTTGGAATTCCCGGTGCTCACAATTCTTCTCCCAGCAATCTTTCAACTTCGGCCAGACGGATCTGCGCCTCGGCCTGCGCCTTGATGCGTGTCTGCTTGGCCTGGCGAATCTGCCGTTGCGCATCGATCAGCGTCGCGAAATCGACCTTGCCGTTTTCATAGCCGGCCACTGCCGAGCGGAAAGTCAGTTCGGCCTGTGGCAGCAGGGTGTTGGTGGTCAGCGTTTCGATGCGCCGTGCCGTTTCGATGCTGGCCAGGTTTTCCGAAAGCTCGCCGATCAGTTGGTAGGTTGCCGACTCCTTGCGCGCACGTGCAGCGGAAAGCATCGATTCCGATTCCCGCTCTTGCGCGCGGCGAGACGAGAGTTGCAGCGGGATGTTCATCTCGACCATCAGCTCCCATTCCTTGACTGCGGTTTGATACTGGATTGGCGAGACCCCCAGCGTGAAATCCGGGTATCGGTTCTTGTAGGTCAGCTCGCGATTTTTCTCCGCCGCCTTGATGCGCGACTCCTCGGCGAAGAGCTGCGGGTTGCGGCCGCGCAGGCGGTCTTCCAGCGACGCTGGATCGAGCTTGGCCGGGGATGGCAGCGGGCGCAGGTGTTCCGGGTTGGCCAGCGGTGCCATCGGCGGGCGGGCGAGCAGGGTGTTGATGCGGCTTTGCAGGTGGTGCTTTTCGCTGTCCAGCATGATCAGATCATTGCGCAGGGCAGTCTGCTCCACCTGCGCCCGGATCACGTCCTGCTGCATGGCCAGCCCGTTGGCGTAGCGCGCCTGCGCCACCTTCTCGAAGCGGCGCATCAGGTCGAGAATCTCCAGCATCAGCGTCTCGTTGTTGCGTACGTACCAGAGCTGTACATAATTGGTCTTGATCTTGGCGGCGACGTCGGACCAGGTGCCCTGTGCCCGGCCCTTGGCGCCTTCAGCATCGGCCTCGGCGATCTCGCGCTTTAGCTCGCGCTTGCCGTACCAGGGCAGATCCTGCATCAGCAGGTACTTGGTGCTGCCGACCCGACTCGGTGACAGTGTCGGGTTCTGTTCGCCGAATCGGGTGATGTCGCGCAGTTCGGTACGCAGTTTCGGGTCCGGCAGTGCACCGGCCGGCGTCACCCGTTCATTGGCGGCATCGGCTTCATGGCGCATGGCGGCCAGTTCCGGATTGCGTTGGCGGGCATAGTCGAGCAGCGATTCGACACCGTTGCCCGGCGTGATGGCCGGCGTGCGCTCCTGAGCGCCGGTGCCTGCGCACCAGGCGATCATGCACGCAGCCAGCACAATTTTCGTGGGGCTCGTGAACTTCATGGCATGTCCTCCAGTCGTTCGTCTTTCAACGTTCAAGGCGGCGTGTGTCATTTCACCGCTTCATAGCTTTTCAGGATCATGGCGCCATTCACTTCTTCTGCCGTGAAGCGGATTTTCTGTCCTTCTTTCAGCTGATCGAGCCAGGCGCGGTCTTTTGGGCGGAAGCCCATGGTCATGGCCGGCATGCCGTTCGGCAACGGGCCGTGGGCAATGATGACGGTGCTCTTCTGTCTGTCGATTTTCCTGACCAGACCCTCGGCTGTGGCGGTGCTGGTCGGGCCGTTAACTTTTGCATGCCGAGAGTGGTCGCTGGGGGCCGCGACGGAGTGTGGCAGCCCAACGATCCCCGCAGATACTGCGATGAGGAGGGCGCTGACGATACGGGAAAGAATGGATTTCATTGTGGACTCCATCAGTGTGAGTGCTTGTCGTGAGAATGGGAGTTTGGGTGGGGGTCGGGTTTGCCCCGTGTGCGGGTGGCGGCTGCCGGAGGATGGGGCGTGTCGGCACCGCGATGGGAGTGGCCGTCGCTGGCGGCGACAATCTGGCGATATTTTTCGGTGCTGAGGGTCGGCAGAACGTGAAGGAAGGCAACCAGATCCCAGATGGCCTCGTCTTCCATCCCGCTTTTCGACCAGGCCGGCATGCCGCTGGCGGCAATACCGTACTTGATGATCCAGAACTGCCGAGCGGCAAGGCGTGAAGGGTCGGCAATGGCTGAGCTTTTGCCTGCCTGGACGAGATTTGGCGGCTGAGGATAGAGGGCTGTGCGGAGCTCGGAGGTTTCCTGGCCCGCCGCAAGATGACAGCCGGCACACATGGCGGCATAGTTTCCGGCGCCACGACGGGCCCGTTCCGGTTCGGCCAGGTTCGCCGGCGGGGTGATCCCCTCACTTTCGCGCATGATCGAGCGTTCCCGTGCCCACTCAAGCAGCTTGCTGACGATCGGGGGGTGCGGCTGGTCTGCCCCGGTGTAGATATGTCCGGCATGAACTGCCAGCGCCAGGCCTGTGCCTGCTGCACCGAGGGCGACCAATGCCCCGGCGATTCCATGAAGAATTTTGCTCATTTACCTACTTGCTCGTTTCGATTCCGTGATGCGGCTGTCAGCCAGCGATCAGAAAGCTAAAATCCGGGCTTTCGATTGCTGGCAAGGAAAAAAAGGAAAGGACGAAACGGCGGCGCGCAGATGCGCGATCACAAACACTACGCAGGCCCTTGGGCCCGGGTGTCAGCAACGGGAAATTACGAAAGTGCAGCCGAGACTGCTACGAACGAAACGGATACCCCGCCGATTCAGGCGAGGTCAGCCCAGTTGGGGCGTTCGGGGCGTGCGGCAGGTGGTGCCGGAGGTTGGGCCTCGGGCGTGGGGTCGGGCGTTTGGTTCGCCGAAAAAACCGGAGTAATGGCGCTGGCAATCGGCAAAGCACTGCAACAGCTGAAGTGGCAGATGCCGCAGTTGCCATGGTTGACGTGGCTGCTGTCAGCCGACATGTCGTCGCTGGCGTCAAGGGCCATCGTTGCCTGATGGTGACATTCTTCCTCGCCCTGCATCTGCAGGGGGGGCGAGGCTGCTCCCATTTCAATGGCAACCACTGCCGCCAGTGTCATCTGGAACGGCAGCAGCAGCATCATCAATACGGCGAAAAATCGCTTCATGCAGCCATTATAGACCTGCTTTTCATGGCAGCAACTATCCGGTATTCCCGGGTCTAGGCGGGAAGAGATGCGAGTGCTTCGTCCAGGGCTGCCAGTGCCGCCTCGAAATTGTAGGTGGCTAGCTCATGCTCTATGTGCGCGGCAGCCGGCCCCAGCGCTGCCTGCATGTAGTCGGCCGATACGTGCCAGAGGCTGAGTGAGCGGATGTCGTCCTCAGCGATCAGGGGGCGCAGCACTGAAAGCTTCTCGCGGACGTCTTGCCAGTCGGTCGAAGTATTGGCGGGAGCGGTCGGTGAGAGTGCTTTGGTTTCTGCGCTGTCAGTTGCATGACTGGAAAGCGCTGGCCTGACCGGGATGTTCAGGCGGAAGATGCTGCCTTTTCCGGGTTTGCTCTGGACGCTGATGTCTCCGCCCATGAGCCTGGCGAGACGCTGGCATAGTGCAAGCCCGAGGCCGGCGCCGCCATGGGTGCGGGTGCTTGAGCCATCGAGCTGTTCGAAGGGACGATACAGACGATCGAGATCGCCGGCGGCGATGCCGCAGCCGGTATCCTCGATTTCCAGGTGCAGTCGCATCTGCTGCAGTGTTTCCGGCACGGCGCTGGCGCGCAAGGTGATACGGCCGCGCTCGGTGAATTTGATAGCGTTGGAGAGCAGGTGGGCGAGCATCTGGCCGATCCGGCGGGCGTCGGCATGCAGCATGTCCGGCAGGTCTGGCCGGTATTCCGTGATGAGTTCGAGGCCTTTGGCAGCAGCGGCCGCGGTGGCTTCGGTACGGCAATGATCAAGCAGTGCATGCAGGCTGAAATCGAGCGACTCGAGTGACAGTTGTTCGGATTCGAGTTTGACCATGTCGAGGACTTCCGCCAACATTTCCTGAAGACGTTGCGCGGCCTTGCTGATGATCTGGAGTTTTTCACGCTGGTGAGGATTGTCGATTTCCTTCTGCAGCGACCAGCTCATGCCGGTGATGGCGTTCATCGGGGTGCGGAACTCGTGGCTCATGTTGGCCAGGAAGGTGCTCTTTGCCCGGCTGGCAGCTTCGGCAAGGTCACGGGCCTGTGCCAGTTGCGCGGTGCGCCTGGCGACCTGTTCTTCCAGGTTGTGCCGGTGTTCTTCCAGCTCCTGGTGCGCGGCCTGAAGGTTGCTGTACTGGGTGTTGATCAGTTGGTAGAGGTCGATCAGTGCCTGTGTCTGTGCCTGTTGGGCGGGGTCGGAATCTGTACCTTCGGCTTTTTCGAAGGCGTTTTCCGGTGAGAGGCCGGTATCGATGCCCTTGAGTTGGCGGGCCAGTACCTGATCGTCGCTGAGGATGTGAAAAACCAGCCAGTTGGCGATGAAAGTGAGCAGCTCGCCACCGGAAATGTCGCGCGTTTCTTCGTAGCGTTGACGCATTTCCATAACGTGCGTGGCGAAGTCGCCATGTGATTCCCGGTGATGATCGCCATGCCGTTTGTCGATGCCGCATTCGGCCATCAGCTTCTCTTCCGTCTGGAAATGGAAGACGGCGTATTCGGTCAACTGGTCGAGCAGTTCGTCAGCGGCCGCATGAGTGGTCTCGTAAGGCAGGACGAGAACGGTGGCGGCGCGGTTGATGAGGTCGATGAGCCACTTGTGCTGCTCATCAATGATGTCGATGCCGGTGACGAAGTAGTCGTTCCAGGTGATCAGGCTCATCGTGCATAACCCGTACTTGATGGATACCCGTTAAGGATACGCTTAGGCGATACGGGCAGGAATTCTGGCATGTCGCTCAGGCGGGGAGAAAAGTTTAGGCAAAAATGACGACGGGGGCCGAAGCCCCCGCCGATAGCCATTCTGTTTATCGGACGGCTATGTCCTCAGCAGGCCTTAAGCGGCCATTGCGAAACGCTCATCGTTGGCGTTTACTAATTTGCGCGGATTACGTCCGTCGCCTCTCGGGCCGCCTGCTCACCTTCTATCACCCTGTCGAGACCAGGTCACCCCCCCTGTGGTGGAGGTGGGCGGAATCGAACCGCCGTCCAGAACGCTTCCGGATTGCCGGAATTACGACCGTATGTCGATTATGGGGGCGATGGCACCGGATTTCAAGGCGCCAACCGGTTTCTTTCTTGCGTGGAGGTCAGGCGATGGAGGTCAGGCGTGCGATTTCCGACGGGTGATCGACCTGATGGTCAGCTCCCCAGTCTTCAACTGCGCCGCCGTCGCCAAGATAGCCGTAGGCGGCTGCAATGGTGATCATGCCGGCAGCCTGCCCGGCCTGGATGTCTCGCAGGTCGTCACCGACAAACAGCGTGTGTTCGGGGCGGCAACCGGCCAGGGCGCAGGCCAGGTGCATCGGCCGGGCATGCGGCTTGGCGCGCGTCGATGAATCGCCGCTGACGATGCAGGCTGCCCGTCGCGCATAGCCGAGGGCCTCCATCAGCGGCAGCGTAAAGCGCTGCGACTTGTTGGTGACGATGCCCCAGGCGATTCCTTGTGCTTCGAGCGCGCAGACGAGTTCGTCAATGCCGGCGAAAAGGACAGTTTCTACACAAAGTGCCTGCTGATAGTGGACGAGAAAGCGTTCGTAGAATTCCCGATAATCGCGATGGTCGGGCTTCATGTCGAGACCGGCATGCAGCATGCCGCGTACGCCTTGCGAAACGAAAGGCCTTAACGCGGCGTAGCTTGCCGGCGAGAGGCCGAGGTCAGCGCGCAGTTGATTGAGTGCAGCGCTGAGATCGGGGGCCGTGTCGGCAAAGGTGCCATCAAGGTCGAAGAGGACGGCTTCAGGCATTCCTGACGGTATGGACCAGGTAGTTCACGCCGGTGTCGCGGCCAAGCGAGTAATTCTTGCTGATCGGGTTGTAGCTCATGCCGATAACTTCGTCGAGTTCCAGGCCGACGCTCTTCGCCCAGCGCGCCAATTCGGAAGGCTTGATGAACTTTGCGTAATCGTGCGTACCCTTGGGCAGCAGTTGCAGGAGGTATTCGGCACCGATCACGGCAAACAGATAGGCCTTGGGGTTGCGGTTGATCGTTGAAAAGAAGACATGTCCACCGGGTTTGACCAGCGCGGCGCACGAGGCGATTGTGCTGGCCGGGTTGGGGACGTGCTCCAGCATCTCCATGCAGGTGACGATGTCGTACTGGCCTGCCTCCTGGGTGGCAAGTTCCTCAGCCGAGATATGGCGGTAGTCCACCGAGCGCCCGCTCTCAAGCAGGTGCAGGCGGGCAACGCCAAGGGCCTTTTCGGAAAGGTCGATGCCAGTCACCGTGGCGCCGCGGGCGGCCATGGATTCTGAGAGGATGCCGCCTCCGCAACCAACATCAAGGATCTTCTTGCCAGAAACAGCCGCATGGCGGTCGATCCAGTCCAGGCGAAGGGGGTTGATCTCGTGCAACGGGCGGAATTCGCTGTTGGGATCCCACCAGCGGTGGGCAAGATCGCTGAATTTTTGCAGTTCGGTCGGGTCGGCGTTGGTCATGCTGATGCGAAAGTGAGTTGAAAAACGAGGCAGAAAGAAAAAAGCCCTGCTTGCGCAGGGCTTTTCGTTCGGCGGTCAGAATTACTTCTGGGTGCCGATGATTTCGATGTCAACACGACGATCAGGCTGCAGGCACTCGATGGTCTTCTTCGACTTGGCACCCTTGCACTTGTCGCCGGTAACCGGCTGCTTCGAGCCCTTGCCTTCGGTGTAGACCTTGTTGGCTTCGAGACCCTTGCCAACCAGGTAGGTCTTGACAGCGGCAGCGCGCTTCTCGGACAGCTTCTGGTTGTAGGCATCCTTACCAAGGCGGTCGGTGTGGCCGACGGCGATGATGACTTCCAGGTTCAGCGACTTGGACTTGGCGACCAGGTCGTCAAGCTTCTTCTTGCCTTCCGGACGGAGGACGGCCTTGTCGAAGTCGAACAGGGCGTCAGCAGCCAGGGTCACCTTGGACGAAGCAGGCTTCGGACCAGCAACAGGCGTTGCAGCCTTCGGCTCGCACTTTTCCTTCGGCAGCAGATCCTTGTCGCACTTGCAGCCAGCCGGGTCATTGGCAGCGCCAGCAGGCGTCCAGAAACCCGTGCGCCAGCAGAGGCCGGCACCGCTCATGACAACTTCGTTGCGAGCATCAATGGCGTAAACACGGTCAACAGTGGTTTGCGCTTGGGCAACAGCGGCACCCAGGCCCATGGCGGCCGCAACAACGGCCATCAGGGATTGCTTGGCGATTTTCTT
>JAUPVD010000106.1 GCA_030917225.1 Pseudomonadota bacterium | reverse complement strand
TTGAGGCGTAGCGAAACAACCTTCGGCCGGATGATCGATTCGGCGTTGTGCAGCGCCTCGATCACCGGATCCAGATAAGCCTCCAGGCCGACGCCCGCCGGCTTGAGTTCGTTCAGTTCGGCCTCGTTGGCGGCGAGCTGGCTACGCAGGCGGCCGAGGTCGGTACTCTCGTGCCGCTCGGTGTCGAGCATGGTATTGACGCCCGCGCCACTCTGCTCAAGCAGGCGCAATCGGGTCAGCAGCAACTGGCGGTAGGCCCCCAGCTGATCGCTGCGCTGCTTGTTGCTGGCCACATCGCGCAAGGCTGCCAGCACCAGTTGCTCGAGCACGAAATCTTCCAGCAGGCGGCGAACGTCGGCTTCGCTACGGCAAAATCCGGCAACGCGAAAATCGGTGAAGCTGACCGCCTTCTGTGCCACGTCCTTGCGCAGGATGTCGCCCTCCATGACGCTACCCAGCACGGTGCGCTCGACACGCGTGGCTGCAACCACGGCGAACAGGGTTTCGATACCGGTTGCTTCGTTCGTCTTGAGGAAATTGCGCAGGTCCTGGCTGATCGAAAGTGTCTCGGCAATATCGGCCGGGCGGGTAAAGAAGGCCTTGAGCAGCGGCGTAGCCGACCAGTTTTCCGGGGTCAGGTCGACGCCGGCGGGAATGCGGGCGATGATCTCGTGCGCATAGGCCAGCGCATGCTCGACGGCCGGCGCCAGCCGATCGCGTGCACCACTGATGGCTTTCAGGCGCGGGTCGGTGCCTTCGATCACCCGGTCGACCGCTGCCTTCAGACGCTCACCACCCTCGGTGCTTGCGCCATTGCTGAACAGCCAGTCAAAAAAACCCATTTTGGCGACTCCCTATTTCATCTTTTCCATGGCGTCATCGAGCTGGCGCCGCAGTTGTTCGGTCGGCAGCCCCTGCGCTTCAGCTACACGAATCTGGCGCACCAGATCGGCGATACGACTGGGCGTATTGGAGGTGCCGGCCGCACTGGCCGCCCCTCCCGTCGGCGTGACCCGAACGGTTCCTTGCGGTACCACTTCCACACGCTCGCCGCCGGCAGGCTGCGAACGCTTGGCGGTGATCACCAGCGCCTTCGGCGGTGGCGGTGGCTTGATCAGGCGCTTGCCGACCATGGCCTGCGGCGTGGGCGAACCGCGAAACTCGGCGATGGCCGTATGCAGCTGCTTGCGCAGTTCGGTCGTCTCGGCGCCGGTGGCATTCGCTTCGCGGATCTGGCGCAGGATTTCCTCGACCTTTGCCGGCGCAGCTGTCGAACGGCTGGCCTGACCGAAGCTTTCCTTCGGCGCCTTGACGGCGATCTCGAATTCTTCCGGCGTTGAAATCATCTTGCCCAGGCGGTAATGGTCGTAGCGCATGGCGAAGGTCAGCGCCGTGTCGCCCCAGTCGCTTTTCAGCGTTGAATCGGCGCCGGATTCGAGCAGCAGCTTGGCAGAATCCTCGCGCCCCTCGCGGGCGGCCAGCATCAGCGGCGTTGAGCCATTCGGTGAGCGGGCATTCACATCGGCGCCACGCTGGATCAGTTCGCCGGCCAGATCGGTGTGGCCGTTGAACACCGCGTAGTGCAGCGCGTTCCAGTTCTTGTCGTCACGATTGAGCACGGCACCACGTTCCAGCAGCCAGCGGACAGCGGCGACATGGCCATTCCACGCGGCCAGCTGCACGGCCTGCTCGCCATTCTTGTTCGCCCGGCGCGGGTTGGCGCCCCGGCTGACGAACAGCTCCATCATCTCGATATTGCCGTTCCATGCGGCGATCATCAGCCCCGTGCCGATGCGGTCGGCGGCGAAATCTGGCGGCATGCCTTCATCCAGCCACTGCGTCACCGTGCGCTTGTCACCTCGTTCGACAGCAATGCCGAAGGCCACCGGGTCCGGCGAAGCGGCCTGAACAGCGGACGACGCAATGACCAGCGCCAGTAACACACCCGAAAAGATTCTTGCCAATCTGCTCACTGCCCAACCTCCGGGGCGACTCGCGCCCGACTTTCTGCCAGAATGCCCGGCTGATCTTGCCAATTCATGACTTTGCGGCGCCCGCTGGCGCCTGAAATTACCGCCAATTTCCTGCCTCCGTTGATGCACCGCCGCCTGATTCTATCCCTTGCCGCATCGTTGGCGCTGCACGCTGCCGTGTTCGGCGGTGGCGCGCTCAAGGCGCTGCTCAAGCCGCCGCCGGTGCGCGTGCTGCAGGCCAGCCTGCGCCTGCCGCCGGTTGAACTGCCGCCAGCCGAGTCATTGCTCAAGGATACGCTGGCGCCGGAAGAAGCCAAACCCGAACCGAAGGTCGAACCGAAGCCCGCACCCACGCCCCGCCCGACACCCGCGCCACGCCCGGCCAAGGCCGAAAAACGCGAAGTGCAGGCGGCACAGCGCAAGATCGCCCGGCACACCTACTACCCGCCCGAGGCCATTGCCCGCAACATCGAAGGCGATGTGCGCCTGCTGCTGGTACTGGGCGAAGACGGCGCCATCAGCGATGTGCAGATCGCCGCCTCCAGCGGCCATGCCATCCTCGACAACGCGGCGATCAAGGCCGCCTACGCGATGGGCCGGCTGCCGAGTTTGACGGCGCGCGAGATGATCTTGCCGGTTTCTTTCCGGTTGCAGTAAACCTGAACTGTCTACCACGGAGAGCACGGAGGGCACGGAGAAGAGCAAAGACTTGCGTGCTTGTCTCCGTGCCCTCCGTGAACTCTGTGGTTAAACGCTTTTTTTCCTGAACACCAGATCCCACACCCCATGCCCGAGGCGCAGGCCGCGCTGTTCGAACTTGGTCAGTGGGCGGTAGTCGGGGCGGGGGGCGTAGCCTTCAGCGGTATCGGCCGTGTTCTGCAAGCCCGGTTCGGCGGAGAGCACTGCCAGCATCTGTTCAGCGTAGTTTTCCCAGTCCGTGGCACAGTGGATATAACCACCGGGCTTGAGCTTGGCCACCAGCGTTGCCACCAGCGGCGGCTGGATCAGCCGGCGCTTGTGGTGGCGGGCCTTGGGCCAGGGGTCGGGGAAGAAGATGTGCACGCCGGACAATGTCTCCGGCCCGATCATGTCGCGCAGCACTTCCACCGCGTCGTGCTGGCAGATGCGCTGGTTGGTGATGCCGCCTTCGGCGACCAGCTTGCACAGGCTGCCGACGCCGGGGGTATGCACTTCCAGACCGAGGTAGTCGTTCTGCGGATTGGCCGCCGAGATGGCGAACGAGGTTTCGCCCATGCCGCAGCCGATCTCGAAGATCTTCGGTGCCGAACGGCCGAACACGGCATCCAGATCAAGGGGGGCGGCGACATACGGGATGCCGATCTTCGGCATCATGTCTTCGTAGTAGCGCTGCTGCGCGCTCGACACGCGGCCCTGACGCAGCACGTAGCTGCGGATGTGCCCTGCCCGGCCGGCGGTGTAGACGCCTTCTTCCGTATCCACGCCAGTCAGCTTTTCTTCGCTCATGAACCGATCAGCCCCGTGGTCGGCGACGACGGGTCGGCCGAATAGAGCTTTCGGGGCATGCGGCCGGCGAGGAAGGCCTCGCGGCCGGCCTCGACTGCCTTCTTCATGGCCGAGGCCATCAGCACCGGGTTCTTCGCGTGGGCAATGGCGGTGTTCATCAGCACGCCGTCGCAGCCGAGTTCCATGGCGATGGCTGCGTCCGACGCGGTGCCGACACCGGCATCGACCAGCACCGGCACCTTGGCGTTGTCGATGATCAGGCGCAGGTTCCACGGGTTCACGATGCCCATGCCGGAGCCGATCAGCGAGGCCAGCGGCATCACCGCCACGCAGCCGATTTCTTCCAGCATCTTGCACTGGATGGGATCGTCGGCGCAGTAGACCATGACCTCGAAGCCCTCTTTCACCAACGTCTCGGCCGCCTTCAGGGTTTCCGGCATGTTCGGGAAGAGATTGGTCGGGTCGCCGAGCACTTCCAGCTTGACCAGTGCGTGGCCGTCGAGCAGCTCGCGCGCCAGGCGCAGGGTGCGCACGGCGTCGTCGGCGGTATAGCAGCCGGCGGTGTTGGGCAGGATGGTGTATTTCGACGGCGGGATGGCATCGAGCAGGTTCGGTTGGCTCGGGTCCTGGCCGATGTTCATGCGGCGGATGGCCACCGTGACGATCTCGGCGCCGGATGCGCCAATGGCATCCGTGGTCTCGGCAAAATCCTTGTACTTGCCGGTGCCAACGAGCAGACGCGAGCCGTAGGTCTTGCCGGCGATGGTCAGTTGATCCATGGGGGTGAGCACTCCTTAACCTGCAGATTCAGCATTAACCGCCGCCAACCGCGACGACGATTTCGAGTTTGTCGCCCTCGAGCAGCGCCGTCTCGCCATGCAGGCTCTTCGGCACGATCTCGCCGTTGCGCTCCACCGCAATGCGCTTGCCGGCGTAGCCGAGCAATTCGAGCAAGGCAGCTACCGAAAGCGGAGCGGGAAAATCGCGGCTTTCACCGTTGATGACGAGGTTCATGGGGCGGGGGTACGACAGCGAACGTGAGGGGGCGAATTTTACACTAGGCTGACAGTGCCGACCGGAGGCCAAGATGCTCAACAAACGGATCGAAATCCCTGTCGCTGTATAGAAGATGCATTTTGCTTTCAATGCAGCGGGTCGCTATCACGGTGTCGATGGTCTTGCGTACGGTGACGCCCAGCTTCCGTAGCATTCGGAAATTCCTGGCCGCTTGAATGGCGACTCCCTGCCCGGCCAAATCCACGATCACCAGCGAGGTCATCAATTTCCTGGCTTGATTGAAGTCGCGGTCGCTGACAAACCCCTGAAGCACCTCGGTCAGGATGAGGTCACCCGTTGCAATGGGTTCAATACCCAGCAGCGAATCCAGCTTTTCAGTCTGTGGTGTCACGACTCCCCGGAAATAATCGATCCAGACGCTGGAGTC
>JAUPVD010000105.1 GCA_030917225.1 Pseudomonadota bacterium | reverse complement strand
GCAATGCCCAGACCTTCCGATTTGGCCGAGCCGGCACAGTTGTAGGGTTGCTCCCGGCGTAGATAATTCTCGATTTCGGCATCGCTGAGGTTGCGAAAGGTGACCAGCGTCGGTACCCCGACGGTGTGCGCTACATCTGTTCTGGCGTTGTAAAGACAGAGGCCGGTAAAGAAATTGACTACCCGGCCACGCATGGTCCGTAGCTGCTCTACCGCACGCTCATGCGAGCCTGGTTTTCCGTAGATCTTGCCGTCGAGCACGGCAACCTGGTCGCTGCCGATGACCAGCGCTTCTGGAGATCCGATGGCTCCCGCACGAGCCTTGGCTTCCGACAGGCGCAATGCGGTCGCTTCCGGGGCTTCCCCCGGGAACGGCGATTCATCGGTTTCCGGTGCCATTGTCTCGAAAGGGAGACCGAGTCTGGCAAGCAGTTCGCGCCGGAATGGGGAGGTGGATGCAAGTATCAGGCGGGGGCTGGACATGAAGAAAAAGGGAAGCTGTGTTGGCCAAGTCCGTGCTCTGCCAGAAAAAATGCTGCGACAGACTTTGACTTGGAAAGCCGAAAATAATATCATGCGCGCCTTATGTCGCAACAGATTGTGATTGACAGTCTGTCGTTTGCACGGGAGGGGCGTTCGCTGCAAGGCGAATTGCCGGTCGCCGGGCTTGAACGGTTGCATGACGAACTGGCGGAAATTGCTGGCGTCGTCGCCTACCGCCTGAACGGACGAATGGGCCGCCAGGGCAAGCCCCAACTGGTGTTGGAAGTCGTCGGGGAAGTTCCTCTCGTCTGCCAGCGCTGCCTCGGTCGGTTTGACCACCCGTTGTCGATCGCCAGCGTGCTTGAACTGATTGCCGATGAGGCCGATCTGTCTCAGGACGAACTGGAAGACGATAGCCGCGATTTTTTAGTGGCGCAGAAGGAACTGGACGTCGCAGCGTTGATCGAGGACGAGATCATTCTCAGCCTGCCGGTTGCGCCGCGGCACGAAGATTGCGCGCTGCCCGATGGCAGTACGCGCGGAACCAAGGAGTCTCCCTTCGCAGCGCTCGCCGCGCTCAAGGGAAAGGCTTCCTGACACGTTTTAGGAGCATTTTATGGCCGTTCAACAGAACAAGAAGTCCCCGTCGAAGCGTGGCATGCACCGTGCCCATGACTTTCTGACCAATCCGCCGCTGGCCGTCGAGCCGACCACCGGTGAGACGCACCTGCGTCACCACATCAGCCCGTCCGGTTTCTACCGCGGCAAGAAAGTGCTGAAGGGCAAGGGCGAGTAATCCCTATCTGATCAGGCAGGCAGTCGGCCCTAGCGGCGGACTGCCTGCCTTTTCTTTTGCCTAAAATGGCTACCACTATCGCTATTGACTGCATGGGCGGGGACCACGGTCCCTGCGTCACCGTGCCTGCGGTGCTTGACGCCCTCAAGCGCCATGGCGAGCTTTCCGTCATTCTTGTCGGAATCGAAGCACAGATTCGCCCATTCTTGACTGAGGGTGAAGGAAGTCGCTTGCGCATTCATCCTGCGAGCGAAGTCGTGGCCATGGATGAGTCTCCTGCGCTGGCTTTGCGCAACAAGAAAGACTCGTCAATGCGCGTAGCTATCAATCTGGTCAAATCCGGTGAAGCTGATGGATGTGTATCCGCAGGCAACACCGGCGCGTTGATGGCCATCTCCCGCTTTGTCCTGAAAACGCTGCCCGGCATTGACCGCCCAGCCATCTGCACGACCCTGCCGACAACGACTGGCCATGTGCACGTGCTCGATCTCGGTGCAAACGTCGATTCCGGCCCGGAACATCTGCTGCAGTTCGGCATCATGGGTGCCATGCTGGTATCCGCAGTGGAACATATCGAACGCCCGACTGTCGCCTTGCTGAACATCGGTGAAGAACAAATCAAGGGCAACGAGGTCGTCAAGAAGGCTGCCGATCTGTTGCGCGAATCGGGTCTTAATTTCATCGGCAATATCGAGGGTGACGGCGTCTATAAGGGAGGGGCGGATGTTGTTGTTTGCGACGGTTTTGTCGGCAACGTCGCGCTGAAAATCTCCGAGGGCCTGGCCCAGATGCTGGCGACCTTCCTGCGTGAAGCTTTCAAGAAGAACATCTTCACGAAATTGGCTGCCTTGGCAGCACTACCGGTTCTGAATGCATTCAAAAAGCGTGCCGATCATCGCCGCTACAACGGAGCCTGCCTGCTTGGACTCAAAGGTATCGTAGTCAAGAGTCATGGTTCGGCCGATCCCTTTGCCTTTGGTAATGCCATCAACGTTGCGCTGGAAAGTGCGGCGAATGGTGTGCTCGAGCGTATTTCCGAGCGCATGGCGCAACAATCGCTGTCGCAGGAGACCGCATAAGTGACATTTGCCCGAGTAGCCGGCGTGGGCAGCTACCTGCCTTCAAACCGCGTTTTAAACAATGACCTTGTAGCGCGCGGCGTCGATACCAATGATGAGTGGATCGTTGCCCGTACCGGCATTCGTGCCCGCCATCTGGCGGAAGCCGGACAAACCTCCAGCGATCTCGCGCTGATCGCCAGTCAGCGGGCGATGGAAATGGCCGGTATTGATGCGGCTGACATCGATCTGATTATCGTCGCCACCTCGACGCCGGACTTCGTATTCCCGAGCACCGCCTGCCTCCTGCAGAACAAACTGGGCAACAAGGGGGCGACGGCGTTCGATGTGCAAGCTGTGTGCAGCGGCTTTCTCTACGCGCTGACGATCGCTGAAAAGTTCATACGCTCGGGTTCACATCGCAAGGCTCTGGTTGTGGGCGCCGAGGTCTTCTCGCGCATCCTTGATTGGAACGACCGCGCGACCTGCGTACTTTTTGGCGATGGCGCCGGCGCAGTGGTGCTTGAAGCAGCGGATTCGCCGGGAATCTTGGCGACCGCCCTGCATGCCGATGGCTCGCATCACGGAATCCTTTCCGTGCCGGGTAATGTCTGTGGTGGCAAGGTGGTCGGCGACCCCTTCCTGCGCATGGATGGGCAGGCAGTATTCAAGTTTGCGGTACGTGTTCTGGCAGACGTCGCCAAGGAGTGCTGCGATGTGGCCGGGCTCGCGCCCGAGTCAATCGACTGGTTGATTCCGCATCAGGCCAATATTCGTATCATCGAGGCGACGGCAAAGAAAATGGGATTGCCGATGGATCGCGTCATCGTCACGGTTGACCAGCACGGCAACACCTCGGCAGCTTCCGTCCCGCTGGCACTTGACGCAGCCGTTCGCGACGGGCGAATCAAGAGAGGACAGAAGGTCATGCTTGAAGGCGTCGGTGGCGGCTTCACCTGGGGCGCGGCGCTGCTCGAATTTTGAACTCCGAACATCCAAGTATCTGAAACAGGAGCCCAAGATGTCTTTTGCATTCGTATTCCCGGGTCAGGGATCCCAGTCTGTCGGCATGATGGCCGCCTATGGCGATGCGCCAGTCGTTCGTGCAACGTTCGACGAGGCCTCTGCTGCGCTGGGCGACGATCTCTGGCAGATGGTTGCTGATGGCCCAGCGGAGCTTCTTGCCCAGACCGTCAATACGCAGCCAGTGATGCTGACGGCAGGCATTGCTGCCTGGCGCCTGTGGCTGGAAAAGGGTGGTCGTCGCCCGGCCGTGGTCGCCGGCCACAGTCTCGGCGAGTATGCTGCTCTGGTCGCTGCGGGCGTGTTGGAACTGAAGGATGCCGTGCCGCTGGTTCGACTGCGTGCAGCAGCCATGCAGGCGGCAGTGCCGATGGGAACGGGGGCCATGGCTGCGATTCTGGGTCTCGACGACGATGGCATTCGCGCCGCCTGTGCTGAATCAGCACAGGGGGAAATTGCGGAACCAGTCAATTTCAATGCGGCAGGTCAGACCGTCATCGCTGGTCACAAGGGCGCTGTCGAGCGTGCCATGGAGGCTTGCAAGGCACGTGGCGCAAAGCGTGCTGTGGCGCTGCCGGTATCGGCACCGTTCCATTCTTCGCTGATTCGTCCGGCTGCCGACAAACTGGCGGCACGCCTGGCCGAATTGAATTTGCTTGTGCCGCAAATTCCGGTGATCAACAACGTCGATGTGGCGATTGAAACCGACCCTGCAAGAATCAAGGATGCGCTCGTTCGTCAGGCCTACAACCCGGTACGCTGGGTCGAGACGGTACAGAAAATGGCCGGCATGGGCGTGACGATGGTGGCCGAATGCGGCCCCGGCAAGGTGCTTGCGGGCCTGACCAAGCGTTGTGCGGATGGCATCAATGGTGTTGCCCTGGCGGATGCTGCGGCGATTGAAGCGAATCTGAATCTGGAGTGATCGATATGCTGAGCGGACAGACTGCCCTTGTCACCGGTGCCTCGCGAGGTATCGGCAAGGCCGTGGCCTTGGAATTGGGGCGCCTGGGCGCCACTGTAGTAGGCACTGCCACGACGGCTGAAGGGGCGACGAATATCGATGTCTACCTGCAGGAGGCTGGCGTGAGCGGCAAGGGGGCCGCACTGGAAGTCAGGGATCAGGTGCAAATCGATGCATTGATCGGCGAGATTGAAAAACAGTACGGCGCAGTCACGATTCTCGTGAACAACGCAGGCATCACCCGTGACAACCTTGCCTTGCGCATGAAGGAAGAGGAGTGGGATGCGGTGGTCGACACCAATCTCAAGGCGATCTTCAGGCTTTCCAAGGCGGTCATGCGCGGCATGATGAAGGCCCGCAGTGGGCGTGTCATCAACATCACTTCAGTGGTCGGCCATGCCGGCAACCCCGGTCAGGCAAACTACTGTGCAGCCAAGGCTGGCGTTGCTGGCCTGAGCCGCTCTTTGGCGCGAGAGCTGGGCAGCCGGAACATTACGGTAAATTGTATCGCTCCCGGCTTCATTGACACCGACATGACCAAGGCGCTGGACGACAAGCAGAAGGAAACCATGCTTGGCAGCATTCCTCTGGGCCGCCTGGGCACGCCTGCGGACATCGCAGCGGCCGTTGCCTATCTGGCGTCACCTGCGGCCTCGTACGTGACTGGCACAACCTTGCACGTCAACGGCGGCATGTACATGGATTGAAAATGCAGTATCCGGTCGGCGTGTTCGCTGCATTTGGTAAGCGCCGGTCATTTTGGTAGAATTCACTTTTTGTTTCATACCCGTATCAGGGAAGGAGCCCGTAATGGAAAACATCGAACAACGCGTTAAGAAGATCGTCGCTGAACAACTCGGCGTGAACGAAGCGGACATCAAGAACGAGTCCTCCTTCGTGGACGATCTCGGCGCTGATTCGCTGGATACCGTTGAACTGGTCATGGCCCTCGAAGAAGAGTTCGAGACCGAGATTCCGGACGAACAAGCCGAGAAGATCACGACCGTTCAGCAGGCGATCGATTTCGTCCTCGCCAACAAGAAGTAATTCCAATTCGGGATTTCCCTCGCGGGCCGGCAAGGATGTATCCGCCGGCCCGAGTTTCGAGATAGGTCCCGCCCGCATTTCTCCTCACCGTTTCCGGAGCTCAATTTGGCACGCCGTCGAGTTGTCATCACCGGCCTGGGGATCGTCTCTCCGGTCGGCAATTCCGTCGAACAGGCCTGGCAGAACATTCTCGCCGGGCGTTCGGGCATTGCACGCATCACCCGTTTCGACACTTCTTCCTTCCCCGTGCAAATCGGCGGCGAGGTCAAGGATTTCGACATCGGGGAATACCTGGCGCCCAAGGAAGCGCGCCGCATGGATACCTTTATCCATTACGGCATGGCCGCAGGCATTCAGGCCATCAAGGACGCCGGGCTTGAGGCACATCCCACGAACGCTGAACGAATCGGTGTTGCCATCGGTTCGGGGATCGGCGGATTGCCGCTGATCGAGGAAACGCGTGACGAATTCATCAAGAGCGGCGTGCGCAAGATTTCGCCGTTCTTCGTGCCCGGATCGATCATCAACATGATCTCCGGCAACCTGTCGATCATGTACGGCTACAAGGGGCCGAACATCGCCCTGGTTTCGGCCTGCTCGACCGGCACCCACAGCATCGGCGATGCCGGGCGTCTGATCGAATACGGCGACGCCGACATCATGATTGCCGGCGGTGCGGAAGCAACGATTTCGCCGCTCGGACTGGGAGGTTTCTGCGCTGCGCGCGCGTTATCTACCCGCAACGATGATCCGACAACGGCTAGTCGTCCATGGGACAGGGACCGCGACGGGTTTGTCCTGGGTGAGGGCGCCGGTGTTCTGGTCCTTGAAGAGTACGAACATGCCAAGGCACGAGGTGCTCGCATCTACGGCGAACTCGCTGGTTACGGCATGAGTGCTGACGCCAACCACATGACTGCCCCTTGCGAGGATGGCGATGGTGCCAGCCGCTGCATGCTGGCGGCCTTGCGCAATGCGGGCCTGAACCCGTCGGATGTTCAGTACGTCAATGCCCACGGCACCTCGACGCCGCTGGGCGACAAGGCGGAAACGATTGCGGTGAAGCGTGCTTTTGGCGATCACGCCAAAAAACTGGTGGTGAATTCGACCAAGTCGATGACCGGTCACCTGCTGGGAGCTGCCGGCGGCATCGAGGCGGTGTTTTCGGCACTGGCCATTTATCATCAGGTGTCACCACCGACCATCAACCTCTTCAACCAGGACGAGGCCTGCGATCTCGATTACTGTGCCAACGAGGCTCGGCAGATGAAGATTGATGTGGCGCTTTCCAACTCGTTCGGTTTTGGCGGTACCAACGGCACCGTTCTCTTCCGTCGTGTCTGATTGATGCGGTCCGGGACATGCACTTCCCGGTAACGCTTCAATTCAAGCCATCGCGCCGCCTTCGGGCGGCGTTGGTTTTTGCGCACGCCCTTTCGGCACTCTGTCTGCTGATCGGTGCCCCATACTGGCACTACGGACTGCTCGGCATGCTGATCCTGGCGTTTTCGTTGACACAGTGCTTGCGCAGCATCGAAGTCCCGCCGGGTTTGAAGCTTATGCAGGATGGCTGCTTGCTGTGGGGCGATCAGCCGGGCAGGGTGCTTGCCGGCAGTGTCGCATTTGCCAGCCTGATCGTGCTTCGCGTGCGCCTGGAGGATGAAGGACCAGCAAGGAGGCTGGTGGTTCTGCGTGACAGCCTGGCACCAACTGATTACCGCCAGTTTCAGATCTGGCTGCGCTGGGTGGTGCCGGTCAAGCCCGCCGAGGGGAGTGTTTAAGGACCGTCGCCCGCGCCACGGCCAATGTATCCGGGTAGTCACGGGAAAAATGCAGCCCCCGGCTCTCCTTGCGCTTCAGTGCGCAACGAATGATCAGGTCGGCGGTGACAACGAGATTGCGTAGTTCAATCAGATCGTTGGTGACGCGGAAATTGGCGTAGAACTCGTCGATTTCGCGCATCAAGAGGCGAATTCGGTGCTGGGCACGCCGCAGTCTCTTGGTTGTACGCACGATACCGACGTAGTCCCACATGAAGCGGCGAAGTTCATCCCAGTTGTGCGAGATGACCACTTCCTCATCAGCGTCGGTTACCCGGCTTTCATCCCAGCGCGGCAATGTCGGCAGTACCACGGGCGGTTGAGCAAGAATATCGGCTACCGCAGCCTCCGCGAACACGAGGCACTCCAGTAGCGAGTTAGAGGCCAGGCGGTTGGCTCCATGCAGCCCGGTACACGCCGCTTCACCTGCGGCATAGAGCCCGGGGATGTCGGTTCGTGCATGCAGATCGGTGACGATGCCGCCGCAGGTGTAGTGGGCTGCTGGCACCACCGGGATGCCTTCCCGGGTAATGTCGATGCCCAGTTCGAGGCAGCGGGCATGAATATTCGGGAAATGCTCCAGAATGAACGCCTCGCCCTTGTGGGCGATGTCGAGAAATACGCAATCGAGGCCGTATTTCTTCATTTCGAAGTCGATCGCACGGGCAACGACATCGCGCGGCGCGAGTTCCTCACGCGGATCATGCTGCGGCATGAAGCGTGTGCCATCAGGCAAGCGCAGGATGCCGCCTTCACCGCGAACAGCTTCGGAAATCAGGAAGGACTTGGCCTGTGGGTGATACAGGCAGGTCGGATGAAACTGGATGAACTCCATGTTGGCGACGCGGCAACCTGCCCGCCAGGCCATGGCGATACCGTCGCCGGTTGAGGTGTCCGGGTTGGTGGTATAGAGATAGACCTTGCCGGCACCCCCGGTGGCTATCAAGGTTGCCTGTGCACCAACAGTCAGGACTTCGCCGCTGGCCGTATCGAGGGCATAGGTACCGAAACAGCGATTGGCGTCCAGTCCCAGCTTCCGGCCAGTAATGAAATCGATGGCGATATGATTTTCCAGCACCGTGATGTTCGGATGTGCCAGAAGTTTTTCGGTCAGTGTTTGCTGTACGGCCGATCCCGTGGCATCAGCCACATGGATGACACGGCGTGCGCTGTGCCCGCCCTCACGCGTCAGATGATAGCCATCGGCGGTGCGAGTAAAGGGAACGCCTTGTTCGATCAACCAGTCGATGGCGCGACGACCATTCTCGACGACGAACCTTGTGGCCTCTGCGTCGTTCAGATGGCTGCCAGCTTCGAAGGTGTCACGGATGTGCGCTTCGATCGAGTCCTGACTATCAAGAACGGCTGCAATTCCGCCCTGCGCCCAGGCAGAGGCGCTGATGTCGGCCGTACGCTTACTGATGACCGCAACGCGTTTTGTATCGGCGAGCCGCAATGCTGCCGACTGCCCGGCTAGTCCGCTGCCGATGATGAGGACGTCAAAATGTAGATGCACGATAGAAGCGTTGATACAGTAGGCTTTTGGACGGCGAACTATAGCACGCGCCCCCACGCGCCATACGCCCGGAATGACGCGAACCATCGCCGCTGAGGTGAGTCAGACAAACTGAATGCGCCGATGCTTTGGCTGTGCTCTTGTGCGTTGCGTTATACTTTTTCGCAAAATCACAAAACCAACCGACAGGGACGTAACGGCATGAGCGAGCGCGAAGTAGACCAATTGCTGGTCGAGCGGGCGCAGAACGGCGATCAGCGAGCATTCGAGGTGCTGGTGGCAAAGTATCAGCGGAAGCTGGGCAGGCTGCTGTCGCGCTTCATCCGTGACTCGGCTGAAGTTGAAGACGTGGCGCAGGAAGCATTCATCAAGGCTTATCGTGCCTTGCCGTCGTTCCGTGGAGACAGTGCGTTCTACACCTGGTTGTACCGGATCGGGATTAATACTGCCAAGAACTATCTTGTCGCCCAAGGGCGCCGCGCGCCGACTTCGACGGGCTTCGATTCGGAGGAAGCCGAAACATTTGATGATGGCGACCAATTGCGCGACATCAATACCCCTGAAAGCCTGCTGCATTCCAAGCAGGTCGGAGAAACAGTCAATGCCGCGATGGAAGCCCTGCCGGAAGAATTGCGTATGGCAATAGTTTTGCGAGAGATCGAGGGTTTGAGCTATGAAGAAATCGCACAGATCATGAACTGTCCAATCGGCACTGTCCGCTCACGTATTTTCCGGGCGCGCGAGGCCGTAGCCGCCAAGTTGAAGCCGTTGCTCGATATATCTGCCGACCGCCGCTGGTAGTTCTTAGCTGCTCCTGTGCTGACCAGCGGTTCAACCGAACATCCCACGTATTCATTGCCAGACATCACAATGAGCGAAGCCCAGGGAATCGTCACTGCCATTGATGGCAACTATGCAATTGTCCGGACCGAAGAGGGTGGCTGTGGCCGCTGCCACGAGCAAGGTGGCTGCGGAGGCGTCAGTGTCGGGCGGATGTTCTGCAGCGCTCCGCGCACATGGCGGGTGCTTAACCCGCGTGGCGCGGTGGTCGGTGAAAAGGTCAGTGTTGCCGTCGCCGAAGGTGCAGTTGGTGCCAGTGCTTTGCTGATCTACATTCTTCCGCTTGTATCCCTG
>JAUPVD010000104.1 GCA_030917225.1 Pseudomonadota bacterium | reverse complement strand
TTTTATCAGGCGGCGGGCGGTGTGTGCTCGCCGACGCGAACGATCTTCAGCGTATTGGTGCCGCCCGGCGTGCCGATTGGTTCGCCGATGGTCAGCACGATCAGGTCGCCCTTTTCGACAACGCCGGCCTCGATCAGCAGGCGCTCGGCATCAAAAAGAAGTTCGTCCCGGTCGGTGTGCATCTGCTTCATGAGCAGGGGATAAACGTCGCGATAGAGGCACATTTTTGTCTGAGCCTCGGCTGCCGGCGTCAGTGCGTAAATCGGAACGCCGCAGTTCAGTCGGCTCATCCACAGCGCCGTCGATCCCGACTCGGTCAGTGCGGCAATGGCCTTCACTTTGAGGTGATGTGCCGTCCAGATCGCTGCCATGGCGATCGACTGGTCGATGCGCGTAAAGATACGATCAAGGAATTCGCGATCCAGGGTCACTTCGTGCGATTTCTCCGCTTCCAGGCAGACGCGGGCCATTGCCTCGACCGTGTGCACCGGGTATTTGCCGCTGGCGGTTTCGGCCGAAAGCATCACCGCGTCGGTGCCATCGAGCACCGCGTTGGCCACATCCGAGACTTCGGCGCGTGTGGGCACTGGCGATACGATCATCGATTCCATCATCTGCGTTGCGGTGATCGCCAGCTTGTTGCGCTCGCGGGCCATGCGGATCATTTTCTTCTGTAGCGCAGGCACGGCGGCATCGCCGACTTCGACAGCCAGATCGCCCCGGGCGACCATCACGCCATCCGAGGCGTCGAGAATTTCATCCAGGGCGGCTACGGCTTCCACGCGCTCGATCTTGGCGATCGTCAGCGCCTTGCCACCGGCGGCACGCATCAACTGGCGCGCCATGTACATGTCGGCAGCGCTCTTCGGAAAGGAAATGGCGACATAGTCGACGCCGATGCTGGCGGCAGTCTTGATATCTTCCATGTCCTTGGCGGTCAGCGCTGGTGCCGAGAGGCCACCGCCCTGACGATTGATGCCCTTGTTATTCGAAAGCTCGCCGCCGTGCCGCACCACGGTCTGGATTTCGGCGCCGGTGACGCGTTCGACGTCGAGCACGATGCGCCCATCGTCGAGCAGCAGCACATCGCCGTTCCTGACATCTTTCGGCAAATCCTTGTAGTCGAGTCCGGCGCGTTCAATGTCGCCCAATGTGCAGTTAGCATCAAGCACGAAACGGGCGCCGTTTTCCAGCACCACGAGGCCTGCGGCAAATTTGCCGACACGAATCTTCGGCCCTTGCAGGTCGGCGAGGATGCCGACCGGGCGACCGACGCGTTTCGCCGCATCGCGCACCATGGTTGCTCTTGCCACGTGGTCGTCTGCCGATCCATGCGAGAAATTCAGCCGGACGACATCGACGCCGGCGCGGATCATTTTTTCGAGAACTTCGGGATTGTTCGAGGCGGGGCCGAGCGTGGCGACGATCTTGGTATGGCGGGTCATTGAGTGTGGTCCTTCGAGTATGTGCTCATTCTAGCCGCAGCCCCGAAATCGACAAGTCCCGCCGGATATTTTTGCTTGCCCGTGCTGTAGAGCGAGCCGGAGGGAGAGTGAATGCTGCCAGAGGTACTGTTGACCTGTGGCGGGTCAATCCTGTTGTTCATCCTTGGCGCGTTGTGCAAAACGGCGTTCCATTTCGTCGAGTGGCAGGCCGAATGTCAGCGAATTGTCGAGTGCGCGAATGAGCGGCATCAGGTGCAGCCCAAGGGCGCCCATGGGAACATTCGACGGTGTTGGCGAGCAGAAGCGCGAGAGACTGAAGAGGTAGTCCGGGGTAAAGGCGAACTCAGGTTCAGCCTTGTCGCTGGCGATGACACGTTGGCCGCCGGCCTCCTGGGCGGATCTAAGGCGTTCGCTGGCGAGCGATAGCAACCCGGCCGCGCTGGTGTCGGCATCGTCCGGCATGCTGACAATTCCGGCGCTGACCTTGAAATTGATCGGCGAGCCGCTGATCGCGATATGGCTTTGGGCAAGGCCACGGATAACGCGCTGTGCAAATGCGACGCAACTGGCAAGGCTGGACCCAGGCGTGACGATGATGCAACGCCCGTGTTCATCGCAGCCAATACTGTCGCCGCTGCCGACCTTGGCCTGAAGAATCTTGCCGAGCCGTTTGGCGATGGTCTGCAGGGAGCGCAGTCCGTACTGTCCGGAAAGTGATGCGGCATCGTCGAGGCCAAAGCAGATGATCCCGAGCATCCCTTCCTTCATGGCGATACCGATCAGCGCGGCATCGATGCGGGCGCGCAGCTCTTCGGAACTCAATGGGGTCCAGTGGATGACGTGCTCTTCTTGCCTCAGCGGCTGGTTGTACTGAACCGCGGCGGGCATGATCTGGGAATCGGTCAGGTTGGTTGCAAACTCCCAATTCAAGAGCCGCCCGATGTCATACAGGATCTCGTCCTTCGACATTCCCCGGCTGATGAAGCCGGTGACACCCCGTTCCTGCGCGTTCAGGCGATCGGTTTCCGATTCATTGCCGGAAACAAGCAAAAGAAAAGGGATGTCGCAGATGCGGCGAAGTTTGCTGACGCGAATTCTGGCCAGAAGATCAAGACCGCTCAGCTTCGGCAATTGGGCGCCCGAAACCACCGCCACGATCGAAGAGTCGAGGACGAGCGTTTGCCAGGCGGATTCTCCGTCTGACTCCTCTCGCACGTCGAAATGATCGCGCAGATGCTTGGTCAGGGCCGACCTCACCACTTTCGATTGGTCGACTACCAGCACCCGGCGTAATTCCTCCTCCATCGCTTCCTCCCTCTTTGCTCTTTGTCGAAGAGTCTGAATTGTTGCGCTTTCTTGCGAAAGGGGATTCTGGCCTATGTCTGTGTGAGACGCAATCGACATGGTCAGGGAGTGGCGGCAGCAACAAGGGAGGCAACGCAACGGGGAGCCTGGAATGCCCACACCAACGCAAAGGGGCTGCCTTGGCGGAAGCCCCTCGGTACATCGAAACCAGAGCCCGACGAATCAGCCTTTGGCGCGGCTTTCCAGAACCTCGATTGCCGGCAGCTTCTTGCCTTCGAGGAACTCCAGGAAAGCGCCGCCGCCGGTGGAAATGTAGTCGACATCCTGGGCGATGTGGAACTTGGCAATTGCCGCCAGCGTGTCGCCGCCACCAGCCAGCGAATAGCCAGTGGAATGGGCGATGGCCGAGGCCAGCATCTTGGTGCCGCCGGCGAACTGGTCATGCTCGAATACGCCGATCGGGCCGTTCCAGACGATGGTGCCGGCGTGGGCGATGATGTCGGCCAGCTTGGCGGCGGTCTTCGGGCCAACGTCGAGAATGCGGTCGTGCGGGCTGACTTCGTCGACCGAAACCTTGGCACCGCGGGCGAGTGCCGAGACTTCGTCGGCAACGACGACATCCACCGGCAGTGGCACTTCGGCGCCGCGCTCCTTCATGATGTCCATGATCGCGTGGGCTTCATTGACCAGGTTGGGTTCGGCCAGCGAGTCGCCGATGCGCTTGCCGGTGGCGAGCAGGAAGGTGTTGGCGATGCCGCCGCCGACGATCAGCTGGTCGACCTTGTCGGCCAGCGACTTGAGGATGGTCAGCTTGGTTGATACCTTGGCCCCGGCGACGATGGCTACCAGTGGGCGCTTCGGGTTTTCCAGCGCACGCGAAAGGGCGTCGATCTCTCCGCCCATCAGGAAGCCGGCGCAGGCCACCGGCGCAAACTTGGCGATGCCATGGGTAGTTGCTTCCGCGCGGTGGGCGGTGCCGAAGGCGTCATTGACGTAGATGTCGCAAAGCTTGGCCATTTTCTGGGCCAGCTCGTCATTGTTCTTCTTCTCGCCCTTGTTGCAGCGGCAGTTTTCCAGCAGCACCACTTCGCCCGGCGTGACCTCGAAGTTTCCATCCACCCAGTCGGCGACGAGGCGTACCGGCTTATGCAGCAATTGGCCGAGGCGCACGGCGATCGGCGTCAGCGAATCTTCCGGGTTCAGTTCGCCTTCGGTCGGTCGGCCGAGGTGCGAGGTAACCATGACCGCCGCGCCGTTCTCGAGGCAGTACTTGATCGACGGCAGCGAGGCGCGGATGCGCGTGTCTTCGGTGATGTTGCCGGCGTCGTCCTGCGGCACATTGAGGTCGGCGCGGATAAAGACGCGCTTGCCTTTGACATCGAGGTCGGCGAGTTTGAGAACGTTCATGGAAGGCTCCTGAAAGAAGGCTGGGAAACTAAGAAATTCGATTGCGCCAGTGGCAGGCAACGTCGAGCATGCGGTTGGCAAACCCCCACTCGTTGTCGAACCACAGGAACAGATTGAGCATGTGCTGGCCGGACAGGCGGGTCTGGCTGCCGTCGACAATCGCCGAATGGGGATCGTGGTTGAAATCGACAGAGGCATGCGGGTCTGCCGTGTAAGCCAGCAGTTTCTGCCATGGCCCCGCAGCCGCATTGGCGAGCAGGGTATTGACCGCCTCGACGGTGACTGGCCGGCTGGCGTCGATGACCATGTCGATGGCCGAGACGTTCGGTGTCGGTACGCGGATGGCCTTGGCCTGCACGCGACCAGCGAGTTGCGGCAGCAGGCGTTCGACGCCACGGGCCAGCCCGGTCGATACCGGGATGATCGACTGCATCGCCGAGCGCGTGCGGCGCAGGTCGGCATGGTGGTAGCCGTCGGCCAGCGGCTGGTCGTTCATGACCGAGTGCAGCGTGGTCAGCAGCACATGGTTGATGCCGATCTCGCGCGCCAGCAGTTCGAGCACCGGCACCACGGCGTTGGTTGTGCACGAGGCGTTGGACACCAGCTTTTCCGCGCCAGTCAGTGTTTCATGGTTGACGCCATAGACGATCGTCGCGTCGACATCGGCGGCGCTATTGGCCGGGTGCGACAGCAGCAGGCGCGGGCAGCCGGCGGCGATGAAGCGCTCAAGATCGGTACGGGTGCTGTAGTGGCCTGAGCATTCCACCACCAGATCAATGCCCAGGTTTTTCCAGTCGACGGCTTCCGGCGTCGTCGCATGGCTGACGACAATGGCCTCGCCATCAATCAGCAGTTGCTGCCCCTGCAGTTCGACCGACGACGGAAAGCGGCCGTGCGTCGAATCAAAACGGGTCAGGTAGGCGATGCTCTCCAGTGCCGCCGGCTCGTTGATGGCGACAACCTGAAGGTGCTCGCGGCACGGCGATTCGTGCAGCGCGCGCAGGAAGCAGCGGCCGATGCGGCCGTAGCCGTTGATGGCGATACGAAGCGGTTGCAAATCTGTTCCCGGAAATGAAAAAGGGCAGGCCCGCGGCCTGCCCCTTATGGATGAATTACTTGGCGTTCATCCAGGCGCGTGCGGCGTCGAGCATGCGGCAGGAGTAGCCCCACTCGTTGTCGTACCAGGCCAGCACCTTGACCATGTTGCCGTTGCTGACCTTGGTCAGGGTGGCGTCGAAGGTCGAGCCTTCGGTGCTGTGGTTGAAGTCGGACGACACCAGCGGCAGGGTGTTGTAGCCCAGCACGCCCTTCATCTTG